>DATFJM010000078.1:0-6907 GCA_035269225.1 Candidatus Nanoarchaeia archaeon | reverse complement strand
TTTATAAAATTCCTCTTAAAGCAGTGGGTCCTGATATTGTTTTTGGAGCAATTGATAACGGGGTTTTAGTTCTGGCAGCAGTTATAGGGGCTAGTTTTGCAGGAGTTTTTGGAGCCATTGTAGGAGGTGTCGCAGGAAATACAATTACAGATGGTATTGGAGGTCTGTTTGAAGGAAATATTGCAGAACATCAAAGAGAATATAAAATTGATAATTTAAGAACAGCTTTGTCTACATGTTTAGGGAAAATGGCTGGTTGTTTATTTGGGGGAGGATTGGTGTTGATTGTGTTTTGGTTTTTTGGTTTGATTTAGGTAAAAGAGAATACCATAGAGCATGTTTTTTGAATGATTTTATTTTGGACATTAGAATTTAAGAAATGTTTAAAAATGTTGAATTAGAATATAAGTCTATTAATGAAGAAATTCCTTCTGAAGAAGAACCTGGTCAGGAAGAAGAAGTTGAGGATACAGGTGAAGAGGAAACCAGTGAAAAGAGTTATTGGTATTTATATCTGATTGGAGGCATTATAATAATTGGTTTAATTGTATGGTTTGTTTACAAGAAAAAGAAGTAGTTTTGTTTTTTATAAAAATAGTTTTATTTTTATTCTACTGTCACTGATTTAGCTAAATTTCTTGGTTTATCTACATTTAAGCCTCTTAAGTCTGCTATGTGATAGGCTAGTAATTGTAAGGGTATAACATTGATTATAGGAGAGAGGTGGTCCATTGTTTTAGGAACTTCAATCACATAATCTGCAAGTTCTTTTATTTGCTCTTGTTCTGGATTTGTTATCACAATTATTTTTCCTTTTCTTGCCTTTACTTCCTGCATGTTACTTATTATTTTTTCTGATAGATTATTTTTTGTTGCAATAAAAACACAGGGCATATCCTCATCAACTAAGGCTAATGGTCCGTGCTTCATTTCTGCTGCAGGATAACCTTCTGCATGAATATAAGATATTTCTTTAAGTTTTAATGCTCCTTCAAGAGCTACAGGATAATTTAGACCTCTTCCAAAATATAAAAAATGATGTTTGTCTTTAAATTTTTCAGCAAGAGATTTTATTTCTTTATCTTTTTCTAAGGATTTTTTAACTTTTTCAGGAATTTTCATAATTTCAGTTATTATTTCTTTAATATTATTCTCATTTGAATTTGTTTGGAGATTTTTTTCTTGTCTAATATATAATGCAAGGATTGTTAAGGCAGTAATTTGTGATGTGAAAGCCTTTGTTGATGCAACACCAATTTCAGGTCCTGCATGAATATATACTCCAGAATCTACTTCTTGGGTTATTGTTGAACCTACAACATTCACAATTCCCATTGTTTGAGAGCCTTTTGATTTTGCTTCTCTTAAAGCAGCTAGAGTATCAGCAGTTTCTCCTGATTGAGAAATTCCTATAACCAAGTCATTGTTTTGTAAAACAGGATCTCTATATCTAAATTCAGAAGCATAATCAACTTCTACAGGAATTCTTGCAAAATTTTCAATTAAGAATTTTCCTATTAAAGCAGAATGCCAACTTGTTCCACAAGCAGTTATAATTATTCTGTTTATTTTATTAAAATCATGATTAAGTGTTAGTTTTATTTTTTCTTTTAAACGCCCCCTCAGAGTGTTTTCTAAAGAAGTGGGTTGTTCAAAGATTTCTTTTAGCATAAAGTGTTTAAAATTTCCTTTTTCTAGTTCTTCTATTTGCCATTCAATTTCATGAATATCTTTCACTACACTTTCTCCATTACCATTCAATTTTTGAACATTATAACTTTCTGAGGTTAGTGTTGCGATTTCTTCATCTTTTAGATATATTACATTTCTCGTGTAATCTAAAATAGCAGGAATATCTGAAGCAACAAACATTTCATTTTTATTTTCTCCTACACCAATAATTAGGGGAGAACCCTTTCTAGCAGCAATGATTTTATCTTCGTTTTTATGTAAAACAGCTAGACCATAAGCTCCTTGTATTATTTTCATAGCTTCTTTAACAGCAGTTTCAATTTTAGGATTTTTATTTTCTTTTTCTTCTTTAATTTCTTCTAAATCTTTTTTGTAAAAATGTTCTATTAAGTGAGCAATTAATTCAGAATCTGTATCTGAAATTATTTTATGCCCTTTTTCATTTAGGAATTTTTTTATTGAATTATAATTTTCAATTATTCCGTTATGAACTATTGCTATTTTACCTGAACAGTCTAGATGAGGGTGAGAATTTATTTTATTAGGTTCTCCATGAGTAGCCCATCGGGTATGAGCTATACCAATATTTCCTTGGAGATAATTATTCTTAATTTCTTCAGATTTTTCTAAATCAGAAATTCTCCCTTTATTTTTTACATTTTTTAATCTATTCTCCTCTGATCCTGGATTTTGAGAAATACAAATACCACAACTATCATATCCACGATATTCAAGTCTTTTTAAACCATTAATTAAAATGGGTTTGGCCTCTTTTGATCCGATGTATCCTATTATACCACACATGATATTGGTTGGAGATATTTTTATTTATATTTTGTTGTGGTAAAGAATAATGCAAGAATTAGACTACCTTAAATTCTTTGCCAAAATAATCTTTAGTAATAGTGTTCATTTCATTTAGTCTTCTTTTATTTTTACCTATTAATGCTGCTTTGTTCATTCTTCCTGCAGTTATTTTTATATCCTTTTCATCTATTTCAATTTCACTAAATTCAATCGGATTAACAATTCTTTTGATAAATTCTTTTATTTCTTGTTTACTATTGGGGTTTGGTTGTGGGATAACTCTTATTCTTTTTCCAGTTATTTTATTTATTTTTTTAATATTCTTTGCATCCTCACCCACTGCTTGTTTTAAAAATCTTTTAGGTACACAAAAAAATATTTTTTCATTATATTTAAAAGAGTATCTTGTCCTTACTTTTGTAATTTTTTCAAAAAGATTAAGGTACATTAATTCTTTCATATTTATTGTTTTCATCATGATAATTCTATTGAAGAACCCTATTTAAAACTTTTTCTTTTTAAAAATTATTTGTCCTCGAAAAATTATTTATTTGTCTTTTCAACTGTTTTTGAATCGGCAGTTTTTAGTAAGGAATTTTCTTTTTTCAAAGGACCAATAACTTTAACTAATAAACCAGGAAGACCGGTACCAACAGGTACTGGTTGATTTAATATTATGTTTTCAATAACACTTCTTAATTTTTCCCTATCTCCTTTTATAGTGGAATTAACAAATTGTCTTACTGGTGTTTCAAAGGTAGCTCTTGCAAGTATTGATGATTTTTGCGCAATAATACCCATCCTTGTTATTCCTCTTACGGTCCCTGAATTAGTCATTGTGTCAGCAATTAAAAGAGAGTGCTTTTTATCAATATCCAGACCCTGAGTATCAAGAACTTCTTGTATTTCAGAGATTATTAATTCTCTTGCAGCTTCTATACCGAACACATTTTCAACTTCATAAGGATCATTTGAAAAAGTTTTGTTAGGGTTCACTTCTTCTAGTTTTATTACATCCTTTAGATTATTACCTAATGTTGCTATTGCATAATCTTTTCCTCTTTTAACAACTAATACTTGTTCGATATTTTTAATACCTGAAATAGAAACTTCTTTTAATTTTTCTTTTGTTTTGTATATTTCCTTGTACCCTAATTCAGAGGCATCCATTGTTATTTTTCCTCTGCTTTCATTTATTTTATAATTGAGTTTCTTTAATCTGTCCACTACTTCCTTTGTTGTTGTATCAGTTTCGTCAAGGCCCTTTTTATCTAATTTTATTTCAATTTTCTTCTCTGAAAGGTCTGTGCTTATTTCTGAAGATAATTCTTTTAATTTTACTTCTCTGATTTTTTCAGCCATCCTTTTTGCTCCTTCTGCATTATTGTGTTCTTTATTAAGAAAAACTTCCATTTTTGGTGATGATAATTTCTTTCTTGCATCAAAGATTTCAATAAGTCTTGGTAGACCTGTAGTAACCTGCATTTCTGCAACACCAGCCATGTGAAAGGTGTTTAGAACCATTTGTGTTGATGCTTCACCAAAAGACTGTGCAGTTATTATTCCTATTGATTCTCCTGGATCTATCTTTCCTTTCTTGTGTAATTTTGAAACATCTAAACCATCTTCTCCATAGATAAATTGGATTATATTGTTATTACTATCTCTTACACTTGTGTCATATTCTACTTTTATATCTTGAAGAGCGTTTGCTAACCTTCTATATAAGTACCCTGATTTTGGTGTTCTTAGGGCAGTATCCATTAATGAATCCCTTCCTGTTATTGAATGGAAAAAAAATTCATCAGGCCTCATACCTCTTATAAGAGAGTTTTTAACAAAACCTCTTGCTTCTGGTGATAAATCATTTTTCTTGAAAAATGAAAGAGTTCTTTCTGAATAACCAATATCCACTCTTCCTCCGGAAAAAGCCTGCTGACCTACACAGGAAGCCATTTGTGTAATATTAAGTATGTTACCCTTACCTCCTGATTTAATCATATGGTTAACAGGGTTGTTTTCTGGAAATTCTTTTTTAACTATATCTCCTACTTTTGTTCTTGATTCATTAAGGGTTTGCAATATTTTTATTTCTCTGGATTCTTCTAATGATTTTCCTGGAAGTTTTTCTAGTGTTCCGTCGTGATAGCTTTTTATTATTTCTTGTGTCTTTTTTTCTGCTTTCTTTATTATTTCTTCACCTTTCTTTCTAACATCTTCACTAATATCAAAATCATTTGCTGAAGTAGATAGACCATGATTTGTTAAAAAGTTCTTTCCTAAATCAAAAGCTTTTTTCATTGTTTCAAATGCTACATCTCTTCCAAAATCTTTGTCTAATTTTTTAAGTAGTTCTCCTTCTCCTTCACCAAAAGTTGTTTCATCAATTATTCCATCTTCTAATTTACCATTTTTAATTGTAAAGGAATCATTTTTAAAGTCTACTTTTGGAAGTATTTTTGAAAATATCTCTTTTCCGTCAATATTTTTCTTTGATATAGATGTTTCAACACCAGATTTGTATAATAATTGTAGTGCTTCTTGTCTTGATAGTTTTTCATTTCCTAATATATAGTTTCCTGTAACAGCATCTTCTTCTATCCCTGTTAAATTTTCATTATTTTTTGGAGAGAATATATTTTGTTTTACATCTAAAAGTATTTTTGCTTCTGCTCTTGCTTCTTCTGTTTGAAGTGCATGAACGTTCATTTCATCACCATCAAAATCTGCATTATATGGAGGACAAGCAGAAAGATGCATTTTGAATGTTTTTCCAGGAAGAATTTTTGCAAAATGAGCCATTAAACTTCCCTTATGAAGACTCGGATGTCTATTAAAAAGAACAATATCTCCGTCTTGTAAATGTCTTTCAACTTTGTATCCAGGACCTATTTCATTTATTATTTCTTCTTTTAATTCTTCAGTTATTTTTTTCCTCTTGCCATCAGGCCTTATTATATAGTTAGCTCCAGGATAGACTTCGTTATTAGAAATTAGCTTTTTCATTTTTTCAATATTAAGATCATTAACTCTTTCTGCCATAGTTACAACCTTGGCAATATCATATGGAACTCCTAACTCATTAATTTCCATATAAGGTTCTGGAGAAATAACACTTCTTCCTGAGAAATTAACTCTTTTTCCTGCCATATTTTTTCTTATTCTTCCTTCTTTCCCCTTTATCCTTTCTGTTATTGTTTTAAGAGGTTGTCCTGAACGATGTCTTGCAGGAGGAATCCTTGTCACAGAATTATCAAAAAATGTAGTTATATGGAATTGTAATAAGTCCCATAAATCTTCTATAATTACTTCTGGGGCACCTGCATTAAGGTTTTCCCATAATCTTTGATTGGCTCTTATTATATCTGATAGTTTATGTGTTAGATCATCTTCACTTCTTTCTCCTGATTCAAGAATAATACTTGGTCTTACTGTTACAGGAGGAACTAATAAGTTTGTTAATATAGCCCATTCAGGTCTTACTGTCTTTGGATTTACACCCACTTTTTCTAATTCTTCATTTGGGATTTTTTCTAAAATATCCCTTATTTCAATAGGAAACATTCTTTTTCTTCCTCTATAAAAGTTTGAGGGTTTTTCTAGTTTGATCTTTTCTTGTTCAGCATCACAATGAGGGCATTTCTTTTTGTCTTTTGCTTTTTTTGCTCTTTCACTAGGAGAATATTTTTCTAGTTCTTTGTCAGATAATTTTAATTTTCCACATTTAGTACAAAAACTCCTTAAATTCATTTCAATTAGTGGAATATACTTTAAATGGATTACAGGACGAGCAAGTTCTATTCTTCCAGGATGTCCCAAACACTCTTTTATTCTTCCACCACAAGTCCTACATCTTACACCTGGATCTACAGCACCCATTCTTAAATCCATTAAACCTCCATCAACAGGATATCCATCAATATCATATAATTCTGGTGTAACCACTTTTGCTGATGAAAGTTTTTTAATCTTCTCAGGACTAAGTAATGCAAATTTTATTTCATTTATCCTTTTTCTAACTGGTTTATTCATTTTATCCTTCGTATTTACTTTTTAAATTAAATGTTGTGTTTATGTGCAGTCCTTGTAGTTCTTCAACAAGAAGTTTAAATGCATATGAAACTTCTACAGGCTCTACTTCTTCACTTTCACAAACAGGACATATATATTTATTTTTTATTTTATTTTCTATGGCTATGGAGCCACATTTATTACATATAGGCAATGTAACTTTATCAGAATCATATCTTTCTTTTAAAAGTAACGATGCTCCATGAGCTACAAGTGCTTGTTGTTCCATTTCTCCTAGCCTTAATGCTCCTCCTCTTGCTCTCCCTTCTATTGGTTGTCTTGTTAATAATGCAACTTTTCCACTAGCACGTCCGTGTAATTTATTGGCGACCATGTA
>DATFJM010000077.1:0-2914 GCA_035269225.1 Candidatus Nanoarchaeia archaeon | reverse complement strand
GCTGAGATTGAAACTTATCTCAATAGGGAGATTGAAATGAGTAATGCCTCAGGTCGTTCTATTTATGGTCTTGGTGCTTTTGGAAATCCTCCTTGTGGAGATTATCTTGTGTTGAGAGATCTTAAAACTAACACAGAAATAAAACTTGAATATCTCTATAATTTTCAAGGAAAAGAACCCAGGATAGTCCTCAAAGAAGAAAAAACAAAGGATGATAAAATCTGGGAGATTGCAAAAAGAATTGCAAGAAAAAATAGGATTAAGAGATGTTGGGTTCATGGTCCTCCAGCAGGAAAATTTGTTGATGATGATTCCTAAATATCAGAAATCTTAATTATTATTTCTAAAATTATTGTTGAATCTTAAAATTAAAAGTTATGGAAACACAAAAAAGAGATAACTTTATGGGTTCTAAAAAAGCTCTGGAATATCTGACAAACACAAACAATAAATGGTTTAATCATAAACTAAAAAGTTTGTTTTCTAACCTGTTTTTTCTTTTATTGATTGTTGGAGTGGGATACGTTGTAATAAACATAGCAAAACAAGAAGGGCTGGATCTAGAAAGCCTAGAGAGATTTCCATTTAATTCTATTCCTCCAGGGATTTTTGTTCTGTTTATGATAATAGGAATCATTCTTGTTTATGAAATTATTAGAATTATTTTTGATATAAATAAGTTTTTCTTTAAAGCTCTTAAATACAAAAGAAAAGGGGTTGAAAACAAAAAGATATATTATGACCAAAGAATAGAAGGATATACTCCTTTTAAAGAAGATGTTTTTGGAGCTAAATATCCAAGAATAATTCCTATAGAAAGTATTGAAGAGTTGCCTGAAAAATTTCCAAAAAATACTTTGTATTTTTGCAATAAAATTCCTGTAGTAATTATTTCAGAAACAAAAAAATATACAGGTATGGTTTCCCAGGTAAAACAAATTGGAGAGCCAGTTAGTTTTGTTTTCTGGCATAAAACAAAAGAGTGTTTATCTGAATGGGAAAAGGACAGAATCTATGAAAGTTTTGCAACAGGTGTTAAGTATATTAGGGGTCTTATAAAACAAGTCAAAACAAAAAAAGGCCATTATTTTGAGCTAGTAGAATTTGGTAATCCTGTTGAAAGAGAATCTTAGTTTTTAAACCTAAAATATTAGTAATGGAAAAATTAATTGAATATTTATTAGAAAAACCAGATTTTACAAGCATCTTTTCATCAATACTTGTTTTTTCTGGTGTTGTTCTTGCTATACATATTATGTATAGGCTTCTGAATTTTGGAGTTCATTCAAGAGGTTATGAAGATGGAAAGTACCTAAAAAAACTAAGATATCTTCCATGCTTAATGTTATTTTTTGGAGTTGTAGAAGGAATATCCTCTTTTGCTTATAATTTAAACAGTTCTTTAGAAGGAACATCAATGCAAATTGAAAAAATTGTTCATGGATTTGAGAGCATAATAAGCATACAATCAAGTATCTCAATAATAGTTTTAATGGGGGTTTTGATTCTTTCTTTTAAATTTGAAAAATCTCCTAAAGTAAGAGGGAAGAGGAAACTTGAAGGTTCCTGGAGAAAAACTTGGGGCTCTATAACAATCCTGTTCATTACTGCTTCAGGAATTTCTTTTAGTTTGTCTATACTTGAAAAAGTAAATCTGGGATGGTTTACCACATTTTTGTGGATTATAATAATTCTTATTCTTCTTCACAAGTTTATAAAAAATAAACCTTTTACACAAGAAGAATTCCTATTCAAGAAAAAATCCTGGATAAAAGAAAAACTTGAGGAACAAAAGAGAGAAGAAGCAAAAACACAAGAACAATCTTAGTCTATCTTAATCTGAACTCTATCTTTCTAACAGAATAAAAGAGAAAGAGTTTTTATTAAACAAATATTGAATCTTAAAATTTTGAATTATGAATTTATCTAAAAAAGACATTCAATTAATCCTTCTCACTTTTATAATAATTGGAGGGTCAATTGTAACTATCATCTTAGGGACGAAAAATCTGGGAGTTTCTATTTTTGAAAACAAAAATCCTGATTTTCCTCTTGCTTTATTTTCCTATTTTATTTCAATTATGGGATTTATTTGGACAGCAATAAAATTTGATTTTCTCAGGCATTTTCACAAAATTGTTGAGACATGGATAACCTTATTATTAATATATATTTTATCCATTATTGCACTTTTGATTTTTGGTGTAAGAGATCAAGGATTATTGTTTATTCTTGAAGGATTAGGCACCTTAATAGCTTTTGGAATTCTTCAGATAAATTTCCTTTTTATGTATTTCAAAAATAGGAAAATAAAAGAAAAATAATTTCTTAATCTGAACTCTATCTTTCTAACAGAATAAAAGAGAAAGAGTTTTTATTAAATAAATTACTAATCAAAAATCTTAATTATGAAAAATCTAATTTTGTTTTTAATCTTAGTTTCAATGATTGTTTTTAATTCATTAGAAACAGTTGCTCAAGAGAAAAATGTTTCTGAATCATGGAAGTTTAATTCTGCAAGTTTTACAACAGGAGTAACTTCTCTAACAAAAGGAAACACTCTTTCTGCTAGCTTTTCAAAAAACAAATCTCTCTTAGTTTTAGATTATAATAAAGAACTAGGAGAGTTTCTTTATTTCTATTCACCGATCAAACAAGTTTCTTTTGGAGGTTCTGGAGGATTTTTTAAAAATGTTCCCTGGTTTGGACCAATTGCTTCATTTAATCTAGTAAATGGTCATGTCAAAACCTTACATTGGATAGGGTGGAGTTTTGGAAATCCAGAAAAAAGAAACACCTCAGAAGAAATGCTTTTCTGTTTTTCTTATCAGCAAATTTCTATAAATTATGCTGGTTTTGAAGCTTATTATGCATTACAACATTATATGAATTTTCCTGAAGAACATATTTTTGG
>DATFJM010000076.1:0-11851 GCA_035269225.1 Candidatus Nanoarchaeia archaeon | reverse complement strand
AATAGGGCAAGAAGAACATTTTGGACTTACAGGATTACAGACATCTCTTCCAAACTGAACAAAAATTGAATTAAAATCCATTTGATATTTTTTAGGAATTATTTTCATTAATTCTTCTTCAGTTTTTTCTGGCTTTTTTGTATTAACCCATCCTAGCCTATTAGGTATTCTGTGAACATGAGTATCTACAGGAATAACTGTTTTATTAAATGCAAAAGCAAGAACTATATTTGCAGTTTTAGGGCCTATCCCTTTTATTGACATTAAATCATCTTTAGTATCAGGGACCTTTGAATTAAAACGATTAATTAATTCTTTTGAAACATATTTTAAAGTTTCAGCTTTTTTCCTATAATGTCCAGAAGAAAAAATTGTTTTTTCAAGTTTTTCTTTAGGCATATCTAATATTCCTTTTGGAGTATCTGCTATACTAAAAAGCTGTTCTGAGACTTTTTCTGTATTTTCATCTCTTGCTCTTAAAGATAATAAACATGAAATTAATATTTTAAAGGGATCTTTCTTGTCCTCTTCCCTCATCCTATTTAGGGTTGTTACACCTGTATTTTGATATCTTTTAGAGAGTATTTTCATAACCCGAGAAATGTTTTTTCTGTATTTTTCTAAATCATAAATTTTCCTTTTTTCTTCAAAATTTTCCTTGTATTTTTTCATAAGATTTTTATACATCTCAAATTATTTAAAAGTATGGAATGTAAAAAGAAAGAAAACATGGAAAATTGCAATTGTACTTATCCGGGATGTCCAAGAAAAGGGATTTGCTGTGAATGTATAAAACACCACCTAAAAGACAGGGAACTACCTGCTTGTTTTTTTCCTAAAGACATAGAAAAAACCTACAACAGAAGTTTTGAGAAGTTTGCTGAATTAATTCAGGAAAATAAGATTTAATTTAAAAATCAAGATTTGCTTTCCTTATTATTTTATATGTTATCCAGGGGATAAGGGCAATAAGCCAGTAACCTATAGTCTGGAATATAATAAAAAACCCCCCTATCTTATAATTTGTTATAGGCATATTAAGAATTATCCATGAATCTGAAAATAAATTAATATATTCTGTAAATAGTCCAAATAAAGTTATAAAAATCAATAGGGAAAGTATAAAGGAAAGATTTTTCTTGAATTTTTTATTAAAAATTTCTTTTCCAATCATTAATAAAACCATTGAATAAACAAGAGGGACTGCCCACTCAAAAACATACTTGAGAAAATTATCAAAAAATCCCGAATATTGATAACCCCAGTAACCAAGATACATTCCAATGTTATCTATTATTATACATTCCATTAATAAAATAACAGAAAAAAATAGTAATTCTTTTTTATTTTTGAAAAGATCTTTTTTTGTTATTGAATTATAAATATTTACAAAAATTATTAAAGCACCTATTGAAAAAAGAGTATAAAAATGAGGTTCTTTTTTATAAACAGAAAGATAAATCCCTGTTAAAAAAAATAGAGATCCTGCAATATAAGAATAAATTTTTTGTCTATTCATTTTTTTCATTAAGGGTTTTTGTAGTAATCCAGATTCCCAAAACACCAATTATTGTTATAATAAAGGCACTTATTAATTTGCCTTGTATAGGGCTAAATCTTGTTAAAGTTTCTACAAAATCAGTTATAACATCTCTCCATGCCAATGCTATTATTAATCCTAAAGCCGCAACAATTGCTGTTGAAGTTGCTTTTTTGAAATCAGATTTTATCTCCTTTATTTTTTTGTTTTTTTTACTTTTATTTTTTCTTGCCATTTTTTATTATTAGATTACCATCTCCTTTTCCTATTATTCCTGCAGCATTTCCTTCATCAGTATCTAAATGCATTGAAGTTTTATAATCTTTTGAAACCCTTACAACAACATCTCTAAAAATAAGGCTTCTCTCTCCTGGAATTTCTACATTAAATCTTTTCTTGTTTTTAATTCCTAATTTTTTTGCTTTTTTTTCTGACATATGAACATGTCTTTTTGGAATTATGCAAGGTATTTTTATTATTCCTTTAGGTCCTTCTACCCTTACAGGTGTTGTTCCAAAAGTATTTCCTGAAATCCTTAGTTTTGGTAAGGGGTCTATTCCTAACTTATGAACATCTGAAAGGGAAAGCTCTATTTGGCTTGATTTTCTAACAGGACCTATAACCCTTACATGATGTATTTTTTTATTTTTAAATAATATATCTACTGTTTCTTCTGTTGCAAATTCTCCTGGTTGTGAAAGTGTTTTTGTTGGTTCTAATTCATAGTTCTTCCCAAATAATCTCCTTAAATCTTTTTTACTAAGATGAACATGTCTTGCTGATATCTCTACTGGTATTTTTACTTTTTTTGTTTTTACCTCTTTTTTTGACATTTTTATAATATTATTTTTTATTTAATAAACCAGAAGTTAACAACTCTTCTGCTATCTGAGTTTCTTCATCTGTTTTTCTTACATAAACCTTAACCTTTGAATCACTAGATGATATTTTTTCTTTATTCTTCTCATTACTTTTCTTATCTAGTTTAACACCAATAAAGCCCAAATTATCACAAACATCTTTTCTTAATTTTGCTACATTCTCTCCCATTGCGGCTGTAAAAACAAGATTATCAAGTCCATTTAAAACTGTTATGTAGCCTCCAATTATTTTTGAAAGATTGTAAATAATCATATCATATGCAAGTTTAGATTTTTTGTTCTTACTCATTGTTTTTAAAACATCCCTAAAATCATCTTTTCCTGAAATCCCTTTAAAACCAGAATCTTTTCTTAATATTTTATTAATGTCATGTCCTTTTTTTTGTAAAAATAATATTATTCCAGGGTCTATACTTCCTGAACGTGTTCTCATTATTAAACCTTCAAGGGGGGTCATACCCATGCTTGTATCCAAGGCCTTATTTTTGTTTATTGCAGAAATACTGCATCCAGAGCCCAAATGACAGGTAATTGTTTTTCCTTTGAGATCTTTTGAAACAAATTTATGTGAAAGACCATGAAAACCATATCTCCTTATATTGTATTTTTTTGAAAGTTTTGAAGGTATCGCATATGTCTTAGCAACTTCGGGAATTCCAGAATAAAACATTGTATCAAAAACAGCGTATTGAGGAGCATTTGATTTTTTCCTTACTACATCCAGAACCATTAATTGTTTGGGGTTGTGCAAGGGAGCAAATTTTGAATATTCTTTTATTTTATTCTCAACTCTTTTGTTTATTTTTATTGGTTTATCAATACTTCCGCCATGAACAACCCTGTGAGCAATATAATCAATATTTTCTTTTTTAAATTTTTCAAGTATTTTATTTAGTGTTTTTTGATAATCTTTTTTATCATGAAGTTTTTCATAATTTCCTGACTCTTTTTTTTCATAATCATAAAAAAGACAGTATTTTATACTTGAGCTTCCCACATTAAAAATTATTCCCTTTTTTACCATTTATAATAAAAATAAGATCTATTTATAAATTTATACATCAATTTTTTCTGCTAAATCAGTAACAAGGATTGTTCTCTTCTTTTTCATTGATAAAGCATTAATCCAGGTTAATATCCATAAGGCAGCTATAAAAAACCAAAAAAGCCAACCAATAATGGGAATCCATGTTAAAAATCCTGCTATGAAAAAACAAATAAACAACACTAATCCATGTCTAGCATAATACATCACATACTTGTCTTCTTTTTTAGTTAAGATTGCAATTAAAAAACCAATTATGGTTAGAAAAACTGATAACCATGCAATAATCTGCCTTTCATTTTGTATTTCTTGTTTTGTTTTTGGCATTTTTTACAAATATTTATATACAACAATATTTTTAAGTTTTAGGGTTATTAAAAAAATACCAAAGGAGAAGTTAAATCTCAATTATGCTCCAGTAGTACAGACAAAAAACCAAAAAGGTTTTTAGCTCATCCACTTTTCTAGGTAATGAAGTGGAAAATCAAATGAGAGGCTAAGCCTTAAAAATACATTCAGTCTCAGAAAGGAAGGTTGAATGTCAAGGAAACCTTGGTTTCCTTACAGCCCCGGTAGTACAGAGGCCAAGTATGCCGCCCTCTCAAATCGATATAAGGTGTAGAGATAATTTCTATTTACACACCGAATTTCAAAAAAGGGGTGGTCAGAACTCGATGAGAGGGAAGACCTTGCATCTCAATGCAATCCCTCATGGAGAACGGCGGTGACCCGGGTTCGAATCCCGGCCAGGGCATTAAATCTTCGATTTAATCCCGCAATGGAACTTACCTTTTGAATAAGGATTTTCCATAGGGCATTGTATCTTTTCAAAAAAGATGCACTACAAAATCAAAACGAGCCAAAAAGAAATAATCTCTTTAACTAAAGGGATTCGAACAAGTTTTATTGGGGGTTTCCTCTTCAAACAGCGGAAAGACGCAATAGATTGAACGAGAGTGAGGTCTGAATCCCGACCAAGACATTAAATTTTCAGTTTAATTTGAAAAAACAAAATATTTTTAATATATGAGATGATATTTAATTCATCTTGCGAGCCCTGTAGTACAGTGGTCAAGTATGGTTGGTTCTGGGCCAACTGACCCAGGTTCGAATCCTGGCAGGGCTATTTCTTTTTTTGTGGAAGAGGAAATTCGAACCGTTGGTTTAATTCGATTTTCTTATTCATTTCTTAGAATGTCCCCATAAGTTCCGGACTCCGTATTTCTTTTAGAAATCCGTCGTAAGCTGATTAGGTTGAACAGAAGTGAGGCCCGAATCCTGAGAATTTGTGGAAGAGGGAATTTGATATATTGATGACAGCTTTCAAAAGCTCGAGTTCGCAGAGCTATTTATTTTTATGGTTTTTCAAAACACAAAAATGTTTTTATAGTTAATTGAATAATAAATAATATGATAGAAATAGGTTCAACACTCTTCACAGTTCTTGTTGTTATTATAGCTGTATGGCTGATTATTGAAGTTGTTAAACTAAGACACAAGCTTATTGCTGTTTTAATAATTGGATTGTTATTATTTACCTATTTTTCATTTACAGGAGTAATAGACAATAATGATGTAGAAATCAATTCATTTTCAGATTTTTTTGATGCAGGTAAAATATATTTTAATTGGTTAACAACACTATTTAATAATATTAAAATAATAACAACCCATGCAATAAGTCTTGATTGGTTAGGGAATAATTCTATAAATAAAACAGAGCTAAATTCAACAATAGATTCCATAAAACCAAAAAAGTAAGAGAAATATTTAAATACCCATTTAACTTTACTTGGGTATGGTAAAAAAGAGGTCAAAGAAAAGTTCTAAACCTACAGAAAAGAAAGATTCTAAATTAAAATTACAAAAAAGGTTCAATATAACATTAAAAAATCTTGCTATTTTTACAACTGCACTTATTTTATCTTTTATCCTTTCTAGTGCTACAAAAGGGAAATCAATTCAGGATATTTTTGATTTTACAACAATAATTCTTTTCTTTATTGTGGTAGCATTTCTTATTTCATTACTTGTGTTAGGAATATTAAAACAATCAAGAAAAAAGAAAGAGGGAGAAGAAAAAAACAATAAAAAATCTTCTAAAAAGAAAACATCCAAAAAGAAGACAGATAAAAAAGAATCTAAAAAGAAATCAAAGAGTAAAAACAAAACAGCCTCTAAAAAGAAATCTTCTAAAAAGAAAAAGTAATACTTAATTTTATAAACTGCCCTAACTAATTTCCCTGGATGGTAGAAATTCCCGAATATAAAAGAGATGATTCTAAAGATTATTTGTATATTTTAAAATCTCTTAATGAAATTCCTTTTCCTGTGGGTAAGAATTTGTTAGCTGATTTTCTTATCGGAAAGTTAACAAATCATTCCATAACAAAAAACAATCTCCATATGAAACATAACTTTGGAGGATTAGATTTTTTAAACCGTGAAGAAATTTTAGAAATGATTCAGAGTTTAATAAATAAAAAACTTATTGATTTGTCTGGAGTTAATTTTAATAAATATATAAAGGTTTTAGGGATAAGTAGAAAAGGCCAGGAAGAATTAATGTCTCCTGGAACTTATTTTAAAAAAAATGGGATTTCAGATGATATTTCAGATAATTACCTAAAAAATAAAACAAAGATAAAAGAATCTGAAGAATACTTATTTAAAGAATATGAATTATTTTTAAAAGATTTTAATAAGGAACAAAAAAAGGCAATTATTTCTAAAAAAAATAGAATATTGTGTATTGCAGGGGCTGGTTCTGGAAAAACAAGTGTATTAACAAAAAGAATAGAATTCTTAAATAAAAAGTCAAAGGAAAAAACCACTGGAGAAAAAATACTTGCTATTACTTTTACAAGAAAGGCTAAACTAGAAATGAAAAATCGCCTTAATAATTTGGGTGTAGAGGGAGTTAAGGTTGAAACATTTAATTCTTTTTGTGAGAAAATACTTCTTAAGAATTCAGGTAATTTTTATGGAAAACCTGTGAGGGTTGCCAATTTTGAAGATAAAAAAGTAGGAATACTTGAAGCCCTTCATTCAATAAAAACAGGTTTTGAGGATGCTATTGACAAACATTTTAATAAAAATCAAAAAAAGAACAAAACAAAACAACAACTAAGCATTATGTTTATCAATGATTGTTTTTCTGTTCTTGATTATTTTAAATCAAAGAAAAAATCTTTTGAAGAACTTTATGAAAATCTAGATCCTTCAGATCCTGAAGATAGCAAGGATTATGATAATGCCATTATGATTTATAAAATCATAAAATATCTTGATAATTATATGAAAGAAAATGGGTTGAGAACATATGGAGATCAGATTAATGATTGTATTGAATTTTTTAAACAACGTCCTGATAAAGTTCCTGGATTTAAACACATTTTGGTTGATGAATACCAGGATGTAAATTCGCAACAAATAGAAATTTTAGATATCTTATTAAAACAAGATAAAGATAGTGAAGTAAAAAGCTTATTTTGTGTGGGGGACCCGAGACAATCTATTTTCGGTTGGAGAGGAAGTGATGTAAACCATATTTTAAAATTTGATAAAAAATACCCTTATGCAGAGATAATTAACTTAACAAAAAATTACAGAAGTCAAAAAGACATTGTGGAATTAATGAATAAAGCAATCAAAAAAATGAAAATGCCTAACCTAGAGACAGAAAAAAATAAAACAGAGAAGAAAAAATTAAACAAACCAAAAATAAATTTTCATTCTTTTGGTGATGAAGACCATGAAAAAGATTTTATTATAAATGAGATACTGAAGAATTTTTCAAACGGAAATGTGGAAATAGAAGAAATTTTTGTTTTAGCCAGAACAAACAAACAACTAAAAGAACTATCTGAAAAAATGAAAAAAAAGAATATTCCTCATATAATAAAAGCCGATGCATCTAATCTTGGTATTGAAAGTAGGGAAAAGGAAATTAAAAAAGGTTATTTAACACTCTCAACAATACATTCAATTAAAGGAATGGAATCTGAAATGGTTTTTGTTATGGGATGTAATAATATTAATTTTCCGTGTAAGGCTTCAGACCATCCAATTATAGACATGATAAAGACTAATGATTATGATAAAGAAGAAGAGGAGAGAAGATTATTTTATGTTGCAATATCAAGGGCCAAAAATCACTTATATCTAACTTATTCTGGAAATAATCCTACTTATTTTATTAATAAAGATATGAAAGATGTTTTGGAGTAAATTTTCTTAATAATATTCTTTCTTTTTTATTAAAGGGTGGAATATCTTTTGAAAGATATTTTTTCTTTGGGATATGTCTTCTTGTTTTTCTGTATGTTCATTTGTAACAACCAAATCTTCTTTTATTTTTCCTGCTATTTTTTCTAGATTCTTTTTGTTTTTAGTTAAATCTAAATCTCCCTGCCAAACCTCATAATCTTCTAATAAAGAATATTTCCCATTATCAAAAAAATCATCTGGATTAATTTTTTCTTGTTTTAATAAATCATAATAAGGTTCTTTAAAATAAATTAGTGCATTAAAAATCACCTTATTTCCATGGTTTCTTTCTTTATAACCTGTCTTACTTCCAAAACACGCCCCTTCAGGCATTCCTTTTTTTGCAAAAATCTTTCTTATTTTTTGTTTTTCTTTATAATCCATTTTCTGATTTATTTTTTAGGGTTCTTAGACTTTGAATTCTTGTTCTTTGTCCTAAGACCTCCAAATCCCTCAAAATTCCCTCCAAATTGTATTGTCCTTGTTGGAAATGCAAATTGTATTCCTTGTTTTTCAAATTCTTCATATATCTTTAGATTCATTTCTTCCTGTAAATCCATATATTTATTATAATCAGAAGAATCAACATAATAAACAACCTCAAATATTAATGCAGAGTCTCCGTATTTTTTAAAGTGAACTCTATCTAAATCAATTTCTTTAATATTGTTTATTACATCCTGGATTATCTTCTTTGCTTTTCTTAATTTTTTAGATCCTGTATCGTACTGAAGACCTAATTCAAAAGTAACTCTTCTTTTCCTCATCTTCTTATAGTTGTTTATTCTTGTGCTTGTTAGTTCTGTATTTGAAACAACTAATTCCTGTCCTCCAAGAGCCTGGATTCTTGTTGATTTTATCCCTATTTTCTTTATAACCCCCATATCCTCTCCTATAATAACAAAATCTCCTTCTTGGAAAGGCTTATCAAAATAAATTACAAATGCATTAAACAAATCTCCTAAAATAGCCTGTAATGCAAGAGCAATTGCAATACCTCCTATACCTAAACTGGCAATAAGGGGGGTTATTTCAACTCCAAAATTAGATAAAACCATTAAAACAATAACAGCCCATAATAATATTTTTACAATTGTTCCTAAAACCTTCATCATTGAGGTATTTCCTATTTCCTTTTTTTCTCTCTTTTCTACTTGTTTTTTAACAAAAAAATCTGTTACTTTTGAAAGTCCTTTTCCTACATAAAAGGCAATAAATACTATAAGAACATAATCTCTCCATAGGTTTAGTTTTGGAGAAATTACTAAATATAATGAAGCAAGATAAATTGAAAGATAGATATAGAAAAACCAGTGTATTCCTTTCAAAAAACTAACAATGATATCATCCCAATTTGTCTTTGTTTTTTCAGCCCCTTTTTGAAGTTTTTTAATAATAAAAGAATTAAAAACCCTGAATAAGACAAAAAGACCAATAAAAATTAATAATGCATAAATATATTCTTGTCCTGTATTCCCTCCGTAAGTTGAAAATAAAAAATCATTCATCATTTTAATAATACTCTCTTTTTATTTAATAACAAACAATAGATTGTTTTTATATTTTATGGAAAATATGTTTATAAATATCAAAAACAATTAATATACATGCTTAAAAATATAAAAAAAGGATATTATCTGGGAGAGTGTTTCTATAATTTATTAAAAAAAGCAAACAATCAAATAAACCCTCTTATTTTTCCCTATGATTCTATTGGAGAAGAATATAACAAAATATTTGAAAAAATCTCAAAAAAAGGCCTATTGTATAAATTGGGTTTTAATATTTATTTCATTTTTAACCCCTTAACAAGGAATCAAAAAGAAACAGATAGTAGAATAATCTACCTAGATTTAAGAAAAAAGGGTGTTATAAAAGATAATCAGATTAAGACTATTGAAGATATTTTATAAAAAATTATTTAAACCCTCTGACCTTCTCTTTTTTAATGCAAAAGAGGCTGGTGAATTATATTAAAAGATACATTGGTAAGTATTCTGAAGAGGATATACGTAAACGTTTATTAAATTCTGGTTGGAAAGAAGAAAAGATTGATTCTGCTATTGAATATGTAAAATCTCAAGAAGAAGGTAAAAAGAAAAGTGAGAGGAAAGCATCAAAAAAAATACCAAACAAAAGACTAGTTAATTACATAAAAAATTATATGGGTAAATATCCTGAAAATAAAATTAAAAAGAAGTTGGTTAGTTCTGGTTGGAAAGAAGAAAAGATTGATTCTGCTATTGAATATGTAAAATCTCAAGAAGAAGGTAAAAAAACAACCAAAATTAAAGAAGAAAGAAATAGTAGATTGATTAATTACCTCAAAAAATACTTATTGAAATATCCTGAAAAAAAAGTAAGAAAAAGATTATTGAAATCAGGTTGGAAAGAAGAAAAGATTGATTCTGCTATTGAATATGTAAAATCTCAAGAGGAATTCAGAAAAAAACTAAAAAAACCAGATAAAAGACTTGTTAATTATATAAGCAAATATATTAAAAAATATAGGGAAGAAAGGATTAAAAAGAAGTTGATTGGTTCTGGTTGGAAAGAAGAAAAGATTGATTCTGCTATTGAATATGTAAAAAAAGGAGGGACAAATGGAGAAATAAAACCAGATAAAAGACTTGTTAATTATATAAGCAAATATATTAGCAAATATCCTGAAAATAGGATTAAAAAGAAGTTGGTTAGTTCTGGTTGGAAAGAGAAAAATGTTGATGTTGCTATGCATTATGTAAAAAAGAAGAAAGGATTAATTATTAGTCCAGAAGATAAAAAATATAGGAGAACCAAGACATTTATCATAGTATTAATATCATTATTAACTATAACTGCTGCAACACTTTTAGGTTTCTTTTTTATTGGAGACAATATAACAGAAGCAGTTAAATCCACTGTACTTATTATTACTGCAGTTTTATTGGTTTTTGCAGGAATTTTGTTAGTTGGATTGTTGTTTTATGAAGAGAAATTTACCAATTTTCTTAACAAAATATTTAGTATTGGAGGGGATAAAAAAAGAGTGAGAACACACGAAACAAGAGAGTGGAAAGGGATAAAACACAGAAGTCCCGCACTTATGGTCCTATTGAGTCTTATTACTGGAGGGTTGTTTTTTATTATATGGTTAATTTTAACAACAATAGAATTAAGAAAAAACTCAAAAACAGCCCTTAGTCCATATTGGCTATTTGTTTTGATTCTTCCTTTAATAAGTTCTCTTTTAATGACCGGGGTAATTCCTGTTAATTTTCAGGAGATAACATGGATGATTGTTGCTTGGTCTTTTAATATAATCTCTGCTGTTGTTATGATAATTTATTACTGGAAATATAGTTCAGCGATAAATGAATTATCTGATTTTAGTTCTGTAGGATTATTTTTCTTGTTTATCTTTATCTGGCCTGTTGCACAAGTTATTTCCCAAGTAAAATTGAATAAGAAGTCTAAAAAAGTAAAAAAAGATTCAAACCAGGAAAACAAAAGAAACAAATAAAATGCCTGAACTCCCAGATGTTGAATATTTTAAAAAAGATATAAAGGAAAAAGCATTAAACAAAAAAATCAAAATATTAATTTAAATTGTTCCATTTAAAATGAACAAATTAAAAATAAAAAGCCCTGTTTTTAGTGAAGTAGAAAGCAAGTCTAATGTAAAAGAGAAAATAAAAGAAAAAATTCTTGATAAAAATTAACTAATAGGGGTTTATTCAAAAAATAAAATGGAAGTTAAAGATTATTCTTTTGGAAGGATTGAAATAGATGGGAAAGAATTTTGTTATGATATTGTTATTGACGAATATTCTAATGAATTAAGAAAATGGATAAGAGAGGAAAGCCATAATGTTTTTCCTGAAGATTTAATAGAAGTAAAAAACAGAAAACCAAACATAGTGATTATAGGTACAGGAAATTCAGGACAAATGAATGTTTCAGAAAAAGCAAAAGATTTTATTAAATCACTTGATGCAAAACTAATAATAGAAAAAACACCAAATGCTATTGAAAAATATAATAAAGAAAAAGGCAAAAAAATAGGTTTATTTCATTTAACTTGTTAAATTAAATACCAAAAAGATTCTTATAAAATGCCTTAATTGCTTGATAGAA
>DATFJM010000075.1:0-15763 GCA_035269225.1 Candidatus Nanoarchaeia archaeon | reverse complement strand
ACTGTCCTCAGAATCTTCATCTTCAGATTCGTCTCCAGATTCTTCATCATCTGATTCTTCACTGTCTTCAGATTCTTCATCTTCTTCACTGTCCTCAGAATCATCACTGTCTTCAGATTCTTCATCCTCGGATTCTTCATCTTCAGAATCATCGCTGTCCTCAGGATCTTCAGAATTTTCTTCTGGTTTATCTACCATTTCTTCACCTTCACCCAGAAAGCTTTTATCTTCACCAGAATTTTCAGATTCTTCAGTTTTGTTTTCTTTTTCTTCTTCCATTTTTTTTACCTCCTTTAGAATTTAGTTAGAACATCAAAGATATCTTTGTGTATGTTAGTAATTTTTTGTTTTATTTTTAAAGGTTACTTTACACTCAATAATAATTAAAAAAGAGAGTAAAGATTTATAAATAAAATTTTTTAGAATCTGAAAGAAATCTCTTATTAAGGATTAATTCTTGTGGGAGTTCTTGGGAAGGGAATAGCGTCTTTTATTGTATCAAAACCACAAATCCATGCTACAAATCTTTCAAGGCCTAAACCAAATCCTGCATGTGGAACTGCCCCATATCTTCTTGAATCTAAATACCAATCACTGTCTCCTAGATCCATTCCTGCTTTTTCTAATCTTTGTTTTATTTTCCCTAAATCAGGCTCTCTTTGTGAACCATCAACCATTTCTCCTACGCCTGGAGCAAGAAGATTAAAGTTAGTCCCTGTTCCTGGTTTATTTGGGTCTTCTCCATGATAGAATTTTAAGAGTTCTAGAGGATAATTAGTAACAAAGACAAATGAGTCTCCGTAATATTTTGCAAGGCTTCTTTCTTCTGCAGAACCAAAATCTTCCCCCCATTTAATCTCATGCCCTTTTTCCTGAAGTGTTTTTATTGCTTCATCATATGTAATTCTTTTAAATGGTGTTTTTATTTTTTCTAATTTTCCAATGTCTACTCCAAGAGATTCTAATTCAGTTTTATTGTCTTTTAATACTTTATTGATTGAATGTTCTATACACTTCTCTGCCAGGTTCATATTGTCTTCTAAATCAAACCATGCACTCTCAACTTCAAAATGCCAGAATTCAGTTACATGCCAGGGGGTTTTTGATTTTTCTGCCCTAAAAGAAGGAGCCATTGCGTATACTTTTTCTACGGCATTTATGTAGTTTTCAGCATAAAATTGCCATGATTGTGTTAGATAAGCTTTTTTGTCAAAATATTTTACTTCAAATGTTTCTGATCCTCCTTCACTTGTTGCTCCACTTAAGGAAGGAGCTTCAATTTCAGTGAAGCCGTTTTTTCTCATATATTCGTGAAGAGCAAACATTACAGTTGAACGAATCTTTAAACTAGAGGTCATTTTTCTTGACCTTAACCACAAATGTCTCCTATCCCCTAATTGTTTTTCATTTAAGTCTTTATTAATAGGGAAATCTTCTGCAATATCCACAATTTCTATATCTCTCACTAGGATTTCATATCCAGAAGGAGCTCTTTCATCTTTTTTTATTTCTCCAGAAAGTTTTACAGAACTTTCTATTTTTATTTTATCAATATTTTCCCATTGTTCTTGGAAATTTTCTCTGTCTAAAACACACTGGATTATTTCTGTTCCATCTCTCATTACAAGAAATTTTTTCTTATTACTTCCTCTTTCTCTATAAACCCATCCTCTTATAGCCACTTCTAAAGGCTTATCTGATTCAGAGGATTTTGCTTTTTCTATTGCTTGCTTTATTGTTGTAAAATTTTTATTTTTCATTTTATGTTTTTTATTTGTATATTTAGATATTTATTAAATTGTTGGTTTTAAAAAATAATTATTTATTTAGTTTAATTCCTAATTCATCTAATTGTTGTTTTGAAATTTCAGAAGGTGCATTAAGCATAATATCTCTTGCTTCCTTGTTTTTTGGAAAAGGAATAACATCTCTTATTGTTTCTTCCTCTGCCATTAATTGGACAAGCCTGTCCATTCCTAATGCAATTCCGCCATGAGGGGGAGAACCATAATTAAGAGCATTAATAAGAAAACCAAATTTTTCTTGGACTTCTTTTTTTGATAGTTTTAAAATTTCAAATATTTTTTCTTGTATTTTTGAATCATGAACTCTTATAGAGCCTCCGCCGATTTCACTTCCATTTAGAACTAGGTCATAAGCATAAGATTTTGATTTTTCATTAAAGTCAAGTTTTCCTTTTTCTCCTGGAATAGGAAGTGTGAATGGGTGGTGTGTTGATTTGTATCTTTTTTCTTCTTCAGAATACTCAAAAGCAGGAAAATCTATAACCCAACAAAAAGCAAATTTTTCTCCTGTTTCTTTTCTTAAATCAGGATCATCTCTTTGATATTTTTTCATTGCTTCATCATAGGTCATTCTTTTAAAAGGAATTTTCAAATCTATGTTAAGTGTTTTCTTAAAAAGGTGTTTCATTAGTTTTTCAGTTATACTTATAACATCCTCTTTTTCAACAAAACTCATTTCTACATCAATTTGAGTAAATTCTGGTTGTCTATCTTTTCTTGTGTCTTCATCTCTAAAGCATTTTGCTATTTGTATGTATTTGTCAAATCCTGAAATCTGGCTTAGTTGTTTAAATAATTGCGGACTCTGGGGAAGAGCATAAAATTTTCCTTTATGGTTTCTTGAAGGAACTACAAAGTCCCTTGCTCCTTCTGGAGTTGATTTCCCTAATTCAGGTGTTTCAAAATATACAAATCCCTGTTTATCAAAAAATTCAATTGTAGAGTTTGTTACCTTACTTCTTAGAATGATATTTTTTTGCATTCTTTGGGTTCTTAAATCTAAAAACCTGTGTTTTAATCTTGTTTCTTCTTCAGTATTTTTGTTTTTAATATCAAAAGGTAATGCAGGACATAGATTAAATATTTCAAGTTTATTTGTCTCTATTTCAACTTTTGAAGAGTTTCCCATTTCAGGATTTTCCTGTCCTTTTGGTCTTTTTTTAACTAAACCATTAATAGATATGCATGATTCTTGTGTTAGTTTTTTTGCTTCTTCAAAACCTGGTTTTTTTGATGAAATTACTGTTTGGACTTTTCCATACCTGTCCCTTAAAACTATAAATATAACAGAACGAAGAATTCTTACAGAATCAACCCACCCACATAATCTTACTTCTTTTCCTTCAAGTTTTTCATTAATTTCATCTATCTTATGTGATCTTATCATATTTGCTTAAGAAAAAAGGTATTTATTAAATTGTTGGTTTTTTTAGGTATATTTTTTTATTATTTCCATTGCTGTTTTACCATCTACTTTTCCTCTGAGAGAAGAATCTTTCATAACCAATCCCATATAAGCATTAGGATTTAGTCCTGGTTTTTCCTTAATTATTTTTGATATTTTTTCTTCAATTTCATCTGTGTCTAGTTTTTCAATTTTTATGGCATCTTTATATTTTTTTCCAGAAACAAGATTTTCTAAAACTGTTTTTATATCCCTCTCTTGGATATTTCCTTTTTGAATTTCTTCAAGTATGTTATCAAAAGAATCTGAAATTTTTTCTTTAATTTTATCAATAGGTTGATTGGTTTTAGAAGCAATCTCTTGCGGAAAGACTAAGATCATTTTTGCTATTAAATTAGGATTATTATATATTTGTAAAAGAGTTTTATATTCTTCTACCTTGTTTTGTTTTAAAAGGAGTTTTATCATTTCCTTATTTAGTCCTTGTTTTTTTAATTCATCTTGTATTTCAGATTTTAGTTTTGGAAGAGTTTTTTTAGCCTTGTTTATAAATTCACGAGACATTTTCAGAAGAGGGAGATCTGTTTCAGGATACATCCTTGCAGCTCCTGGCATTGGTCTTAGATACTCTGTTGTTAGTTTTTCTTGATTAGCATTTCTCACTTGTTCTTCTGTTGGTTCTTTTTTATCTGAAAGTTCTTTTTGTCTTTTAACTTCATTTTCAATTATTTTAAGAAAAGTTTTCATGTCTTGCATACCTTTTAATTCAATTCTGTTACCCTCTCTTATAGAAATATTAACATCTTGTCTAATTGTTCCAATCCCTCTTTTTACATCACAAGACCTTAATACTTCTCCAATATATAGAGCAACTTCTTTTGCTTGTTCTGGAGATTTTATGTCTGGAGAAGTAGCTATTTCTATTAAAGGAATGCCCAATCTATCTAACCTAAATTTTACAGTATCTTTTTCAGTTGATATTTTTCTTGCAGAATCTTCTTCAAGACAGATACTGTCGATTCCCACTTTTCCTTGAGGGGTTTCTACATATCCTCCATGGGCTATTAAAACTGTTCTCTGAAATCCTCCTGTATTGGAACCATCAATAACAGTTTTTCTCATTATCTGGGAAACAGGTAATATTTTACAATTAAGATGAAGTGCAACATGTAATGCAGTTTCTAAGGCTTTTTTATTTATTTCTCTTGGAGGAGATTCATCTAATTCTATTAAACAATTATTTTCATTATATCCTTCATAAACAAATTTTTGTCCTAGTTTATGCTGATATTCTGCTGCTTTATCTATTTTTCCAGATTCACCTGCTACAGCATGCAATCTTCTTTGTATTCTATAGTCTGGTTCATCAGTTCTTAAAAAAGAAGGGCAATTACAAAATAATTTTTTACTGCCTCCTTGAAGTTGTTGATGTATCTCTAAACCAGATTTGAATTTTAGTTTCTCATAATCTATTTTTTCTTCTTTATTTTCCATAATTAAAAGAAATTAAAAGTATTTATTAAATTATTGATTAAATGTGTTTATTTTTATTTTCCCATCTGAATCAGGTGAGATTAATAAGTATTTATTTTGAATTCCAAATTCTTCAACATATTTTTCAAGTTGTTTTTTTACTTTCTTTTGATTTAAACTAGAAGGACTTGATTTTATTTCTGCATATACTTTTTCTTTTTCATTATATGCAAAAATATCTACAGCACCTTTTCCATTAGAAAGAGGTATTTCTAATTCAACATTATATCCTTTTTGTATAAAATAATTTTCTGCGTGTTTTACAAAATATTTATGGTTTATCACTTTTTGTTTTTTATTCCTCTTTTAATATCAATAAATATTATTCTTCAATCCTTGGATTAAATTCTCCTGAAATATTTTCTAACATTTTCTCTTTTATAGCTTTAGGGTTTTTTGCTAGGTCTTTATGCCCTAATAACCATCCTAATTTTATATAAGCTGTTTCTGGTAATATGTCTTGCAGATAAATCATCCCTGCTTCTTGCAATTCTCTTCCTGTAGAATAAACCCACGGATCTAATCGACCATAAATTGTTTGAGGAGTAGCACATATTACCACCCCGCCACGAATTAATTCTTTTACTTTGTTTGTCCATGATTTTCTCGCTTCACTTGTTGCAACATGGCCTAAACCAAGGGATTCAATAATTATTCCCTTGTAACCCTGGTTTTTGTAAAAATCTAGAATTTCAGGATCTTGCCCTGGATAGAATTTTAATAGGGCTGTTTTTTCTTCAAACTTATTGTCTGCTTTCATTTTTCTCTGATTTTTGGGGGAGGTTCTTATATTGTATGTATCTAATTTTTCTATTTTTCCTGAAGGATTTTCTTTTGTAAGAGGATAGATTTTTGCAATTGGTTTCGTATTTACAGTTTTAAAAGCATCTCTTCTTGAAGAATGTAATTTACGGGTTTTTGTTCCAGGCATAGCATAACAATAGTTATCATTTGTTGTAGCATGTCCTACAATCACGACTTCTGCAATGTCTGAAACAGCAGCCATAGCAGAACATTGTAAATTTAAATTAGCATCAGAACTTGCTCTATCAATTGACCTTTGTGAATATGTTAAAACTATTGGTTTGTTTATTTTTTGTTTTTTGTTGTTTTCCCTTCTAAATTCTCCAGAAAGAAAAAAACTTAATGCAGAAGATGTAAAATGAAGAGTATCTGTTCCTTGTGTTAATATTATTCCATCAATTTCTGAGTTGTTTAGGTATTTTTCCACAACTTTGGAGATTTTTTTCCAGTCTGTTGGATCCATATTTTCAGAACCTTTCATAAAAGGGATTTCAATTTCTGAAACATTTGCTATCTTAAATATTTCTGGATATATTTTAAATAGGCTTTCAGGAGAATCAAGCCATTTAACTCCTCCTGTTTTTGGATCATATTTTGAAGCAATTGTCCCTCCTGTTATAATCATTGCTATGTTTGGTTTTTTTGAATCTTTTTTTAATTCAATTTTTTCTTCTTTAGATTCGGATTTTTCAATTAGTTTTATTTCAGAAATATTTTTTTTATTAAATCCAATATTATATCCATTATCTAATTTTAATAATACAATATCTTTTTCAGAAGCAGGACTTTCTAAAAGATAACCTTCATATATTTCTTTAGTAAGGTGAATTTCAACTCTGTCACCAGTTTCAGGTTTTTTGTTTTTGATTTTTTGTTTTTGATTTTTTGTTATTTTCTTTTTTTCTTTTGCCATATTAGAAGTAATTTTAAAAGATATAAAAAACTTTGTAAAATATGAATGAAAAAAAGAGATTAAGGTCTAATATTTGGAAACTACTTTTATTTCATATAACTCAGAGAAGGAACTACATGGCTATTCTTTCTATTTTCTTTTTATCTCTTCCTGACACACATACAAAACAAATTGGTTTTTATATGGGAGCAGGGTTTTTAGCTTCTTTTATTTTAGAGATTCCTTCTGGATGGATTTCAGATAAAATAGGACACAAAAAAACATTAATAATTGCAAAGATTTGCATGGTTTTTTCTACAATCTCTTTTATATTTGCTGATTCTTTGTTTTTATTTATAATAGGTTCTGTATTGATCTCTTCAGGAAATGCTTTTGCTTCTGGAACAAATAGTGCGTTTTTACATAATACATTGATTGGATTAAAAAAGGAAAAGAAATTTTCAAGAATTTCAAGTAAGCAAATGGCTAATGCTTCTTTAGTTAGTGCAATACTTATGTTGTTATTGCCTACATTAACAAGTATTTCTCTTGAATTTCCTTTAAAAGTAAATTTGGCAATTGATTTTATTGGTTTGTTTGTAGCAATGTTGTTTTTTTCTCCAAAACAAAAATATGAAGCAGAAAAAGAAGAACCCATATCAATTTTTGAAAATTTAAAAAGATGGAAAGGAACAGGGTTTTACATAACTTCTGTTTTTGTGGGAATTATATTCGGTTCTATGTTTGCTATTTCAGGATATAGAGAACCCTTTTTACAGAGTCTGGGATTTCCAGTAGTTTTGATAGGAAGTGTAATTGCTTTATCTAGATTTTTTTGGTTTATAGGAGGACACTTCATCCATAATATCGAGGAAAGAAACAAAATAAAAAAGATGTTTAGTTTAGAAATAATCATTTTTCCTGCATTATTTATAATAATCCCTTTTTTGAAGAACCCATATATTGTTGGTTTGGTTTTTGCATTGATGATGGGTTATTTTTGGTCAAGAAGAGAGATTGTTGACAAATATTATTTAGATAAATTTTGTTTGAACAAAAATTACAAAGCAACTATGCTTTCTGTGAAAAACCAAGTAGCCACAATATTTCAAACAGTATTTACATTTGCAATAGGATTTTTAATGGCAGAATCTTATTCTCAAGGATTTTTCATTTCAGGAATAATTTTGTTTTTCTTATTGGTTATTACTTATATTTTTATGAGAAAAAGGATTAATTGAAAAATTTAGGATTAGACTAGTTTTTTGAAATTTAGGCTGTAATTTTTAATCCCATATTGTCTTGCAAGTTTTTGTATATATCTTCCGCCCTCTATTTCAAATTTTCTTATATATGATCTATCTTCAATTCCTTCATCAGATGTTTTTTCACATCTTCTATATTCATCATTATGATCAAAAATTCTAGAATTTACCATTCTTTCTATTCTTTGTTTTTCTCTTTCAAACTCTTTGAGGTTTTTCTTTTGTTTTATTCTTTCTTTTGGCTTTTCAATTATCTTTGGAAGAGTTTTCATAGTTCCTGGTTCTTGTGTGTTTCATTTTTAAACCTTTTTGTAGAAGCTTTAGTGAATACATTAGTTTTATAAATCATTCAAAAAATACAAAATCCAAAAAGATTATTAATTTAGAAATATCTATAATCATATGGAAGCCAGACAGAGCAAACTTGCTAAGAAAGTTTTAGTTGATTTGGAAAAACAGGGAAGAGCCAGAAAATTTATGAAATATGTTAAAAGAGCAAGAGATAAAAATAGAGGAGAGAGTGTTGAATATGATAATGAGGGAAAGAAATATTATATTAAAAAGATTTGATTTTCAAGTTCCATGAATCCTTTCTTGGTCATTAGAAAGCTGTTATAAATAAAAACAAATTCCCTCTTTCGCAAACTTTCGCCCTTTCTACACTGAATTTTCTAGAGATTATTAATAAGGAAACCCTTTCATAAAATTTCTGAGACTTTTTTTCAAAAGAATACTAACCCAAAAACTTAATAATCCTGTATTTACTTCTTAATTTATGGTTTTGGGAAAACTCGGAAATGCATTAAAAAAGGCTACAGACAGAATAGCTAATGCTATAACTTTAGATAAGAATCTTATTGATAATGTTGTAAGAGATTTACAAAGAGCATTGATTGAAGCAGATGTTAATATTATGTTGGTTAAGGATATTTCTAATAAAATAAAAAAAGCTGCTAAGGATGAAAGAATAAAAGGAATTGATAAAAAAGAGCATATAGTTAAATTACTTCATGATGAATTAATTAATATTTTAGGGGAATCAAAAGAATTGGATTTGGATTCTGAAAAACAAAATAGAGTTATGTTACTTGGTTTATATGGTGCAGGGAAAACAACTTCAATAGCTAAATTAGGAAATTATTATTCTAAGAGAGGAAAGAAAGTTGCTTTAGTTGGGTTGGATGTTCATAGGCCTGCAGCTAAAGAACAGTTAAAACAACTAGGAGCGGAAAATGGGTTAAATGTTTTTGTAGATTTGGATGAAAAGGGAGATAGTAAGACAGCTAATGATGCTATAAAAACATGGGAGAAATTTGAAAAATCAGGTAAATTAGATAAATATGATTTGGTTTTAATTGATACTGCTGGAAGACATTCTTTAGATAAAGATTTAGTAAAAGAAATTAAATCCTTAGGAAAGAAAGTAAAGCCTACAGAAACTATTTTAGTTATGCCTGCTGACATTGGCCAGGCTGCTAAAAACCAGGCTTCAGAGTTTCAGGATGCTTTAGATATTTCTGGTGTTATAATAACAAGAATGGATTCTACTGCAAAAGCAGGAGGAGCTTTAACTGCTTGTGCTGAAACTCAGGCAGGTGTTTATTTTATAACCACAGGAGAGAAAATCAATGATATTGAATCTTTTGATCCAGAATCTTTTTTATCTAGGCTTTTGGGAATGGGAGATTTAAAAACACTTATTGAAAAAGTTCATTCTATAACAGGTGAAGATAAACAAGAAGAGATGCAGAAAAAATTACAAGAAGGAAAAATAAGTTTAGAAGATGTTATAGAGCAAGTTAAGTCAATGAATTCTATGGGAGGTTTTGATAAATTAAAAGGTTTAATTCCTGGGATGAACAAGGCAAAAATTCCTGAAAATAAAATGCAGCAACAACAAGAAAAAATTGCTAAATGGGAACATATTTTAAAATCAATGACAAAAGAGGAAAGAGAAAACCCAGAAGTATTAGAAGAATCTGAAACAGGAACTTCAAGAATCAATAGGATTTCTCGAGGAGCAGGAGTTAATAATTCAGATATAAGAAGTTTATTAAAACAATATAAAATGTTAAAAGAAATGGTTAAAGATTCTTCATTAGGGGGTGGAACAGGGGAAGGAGATATGTCCCAAGGAATGAGTCAAAAACAACTCCAAAAAATGATGAAGAAGTTTGGAAAGAAAAAATTTCAGGGTTTCTAAGAATTTTTTCTAAAAAATAATCATTTATATGTTATTTATTATGATTAATAGATATTTTTTATTCCTGAATTAAGTTTTTTATTTTTTGAAAGTTTGCTTATTTAAAATTCTTGGTTTTTAGAGGGGAAATATGTTTTTATATAAAAATATTTAAAAACCCTTGAATACTTGTTTAATAAAGAAAATTAATATCAAATGGAAAGGAGGAATAATCACACCAAGTATTTTAAGAAATCGTTAATATTATTATTAATTTTAGGATTATTTTTTACTTCTCTAATGTTTATTTCTGGGATAAATACCGTCGATAAAAAAGAATTTCAACTAGAGAAAGAAAAGATTCCTCCTAAATTTATTGATGAAAAAGTAAAAGATTCTGAGATTTTTGATAAAACACTTGGAGAAAGAGAACTTACTTCTTTATCTATTTTGGATTTGAAACCATTTGTTACTTGGTTTGATAATATTTTTAGTATGACTGGAAATACCATTTCTGTTTCAGATAAATCAAATAATAATGAAGAATCAGATATTTCAATTTCTGGAGAAGATGTGGGAACATTTGATTCTTGTACACTTAGGGGTTATGTTTTTAACCAAGCAGGGAGTTTGATGTCTGATATTCCTGTACATCTTTATGTATCTAATCCTGATGATTCTATAAGAGAAAAAATAGGTACAGGACCTCAGTCTGGATTTTACCAATTTGATTTTGATTGTACCCAGGGTTCTAGTCTTTTTAATGTTACTGCATTTAATTCAACTAATTATGGAAAAAACAATACAGTTGCTTCTTCAGGCTCAGTTACTGAATTAAACATAACAATTGATAGCACTTGGGCAAGTGATACTTCTTCACCTATTTATTCTATGGCTTCTGATAATTCTGATGGAGTAGTTTTAGAAGGAACAATTGTTTCTGTTTCTGTTTATTGGGAAGATAGACCTATATTAGAAGAACCTCATTTAGATGTTGTGAATATTTATGAGAATTCTTCAGGAATCATGAATCTTTCTACTAATCTTTATTTATTTGAAAAACAATCTGGTTGGGCTAATGGGACCATTTCTACTTCTGGTGATGTTGGAAAGACAATTTGTTGGAGACAGTCTGCAAATGATACATTAGATAACCAAAATGATACTATGCCTAATAATAAACATTGTTTTAAAGTTGTTTCTGAACTTCTTCCTCCTACAATAGAACTAATAAGTCCTGGAAATAATTCAAAAGGTGTTTCTATACCTGCTATATTAAATGTAACTGTTTCAGATCCAGAAGGCCAAGATATGGATGTTAGTTTTTATGATAATACTACAGGAACTCCTCAATTATTGAATACTTCTTATAATGTTCCAAATGGAAGTTATGCTAATTATTCTTGGGATGGACTTGATAGTGCAACAACTTATAATTGGTATGCAAATGTTACAGATGGTAAAAATAGAACTATTTCTCAGGAATGGAATTTTACTACTTCGTATGATATAACTTCTTGTCAGGAAATTTCTTCCCCTGGAACTTATGTTTTACAAAATGATATAAACCCTTCTGGAGGAATAGATGGAAATTGTTTTACAATAACATCTGAAGATGTTGTTTTAGAGGGTAATAGCTATGAGATTATTGGGGATGGAGATAGTTCTGGCACAGGAATATCTGTAAATAATGTAAAAAATGTAACAATAAAGGATTTTAAGAATATTAGTGGTTTTTATTATGGAATTAATCCTTATAGAGAAAACACAATAACAAATAATATAGCAAATTTAAATGGTTTTGCAGGTATAATGTTATCTACAAATCATAATAATACAATTACCAATAACACAGCAAACTCAAACACTGTAGGGATCTATATTTATGAACAATCAGAAAATAACACCATTTTAGGGAATAACTTTAAATCAAATGATCTTGGGGTGGGAATTTATAGTTATTCAACAAACAATATAATAAAGAACAACACAATTTCATTAAACTCTGGAGGAATAGGTGTAGAAGGAAATAGTTCTTATAACTCTATATATAACAATATTATTAATAATTCAGATAATGTTAATTTTAGTAATGGAAATAGACAAAATTTCTGGAATAATTCCTTAAAGGGTAATTTATGGACAAACCCTTCTGCAACTGGTTTTTCAGATAATTGTACTGATTCTAATTCAGATGGTACTTGTGATTCTGTTTATGATGTTTATAATGATGCTGAAGGATGTAGTTCAGATAATTGTGATTATCTTCCACAAGCAAAGATTGTAGGGCAAAATCCTGGTTTAAACTCAGCTCCCAATCAACCAATATTAAATTCTCCAGAACCAAGTGGTGTTGATGGTGTTTCTATGCCTGTTATATTAAATGTAACAGTCACTGATGATGATGGAGATGACATGAATGTTAGTTTTTATGATAACACTACAGGAACTCCTCAATTATTGAATATTTCTTATAATGTTACAGATGGAAGTTATGCTAATTATTCTTGGGATGGACTTGATAGTGCAACAACTTATAATTGGTATGCAAATATTACAGATGGTAAAAACATAACAATTTCCCAGGAATGGAATTTTACTACAGCTAGTCCAAGTGTGACATATTCAAAAGTAAATGATACTTCTGGAGAGTTTAATGAGGTTGTTGAGGGAGCAAATGTAGATGTTTTTGTTTATTGGGAAAGTATTTATGAATTAGATAAAGCAGAATTTTATACTAATGAAACAAGTATCATGGAAAAAAAGTCTTTATGTGATTTATCAGGATATTCTGGATGGTGCAATAAAACAATAGACACAACAGGTCACCAGGATGAAGTAATATGTTGGAAGCAATATGCTAATGATACTTTAGGTAATGTAAATAATTCAATGCAAAATACAGACAATTGTTTTAGTGTGGTTCCTCCTGCACCTGAACAGACAATCAAATTAATAAGACCAGAAAATGATTCTGAATATGTTTCTCTTCCACCAACACTTGAAGTAGAAGTAACAGATAATGATGGAGATAATATGAGTGTTAGTTTTTATGAATATGTTGGGGGAGAAGAGTGGACACAATATAGGTCAGATTTACAAAATACTGGTTATACAAGCAATACAGGGCCAGATAAATTAACCTTGCAGAGTAGTTATTCTACTAGTGGAAATATCAAATCTTCTCCAGCAATTTCAAATGGCTATGTATATATAGGAAGTGACGACAATAATGTCTATAAATTAAATGCAACAACCATGGAACATGTTGCTAATTACTCTACTAATGGCGATGTGAAGTCTTCTCCAGCAATAGCAAATGGATATGTTTATGTGGGAGAAGGTTCAGGAAATACTGGTGTATATAAATTAAATGCAACAACCATGGAACATGTTGCTAATTACTCCACTGGTGGCACTGTATATTCTTCTCCTGCAATCTCAAATGGCTATGTATATATAGGGTGTTATGGTGATGATAATGTCTATAAATTAAATGCAACAACCATGGAACATGTTGCCAACAATTCTGTTGGTGGTGGCGGAATATCTGATATAGCAATCTCAAATGGTTATGTCTATAGAGGGAGTGATGATAATAGCACATATATTTTAAATGCAACAACTATGGAACATGTTGCTAATTACTCCACTAATGGTGATATCTCTTCTTCCCCTGCCATAGCAAATGGCTATGTATACATAGGAAGCGATGATGGAAGCATATATAAATTAGGTGAAAAAGGACACTTGCTACACACTGAAAAAGGAGTGGAAAACGGAACTTCTACTTCTTATTTATGGGAAGGTCTTGATGGGGGAACAACCTATGATTGGTATGCAAATGTTACAGATGGAAATACTTATACTATTTCAAGAACATGGAATTTCACTACTATAAATTATAGATTATCAGCTTGTCAAGAGATTAATCAACCTGGTTATTATACATTACAAAATAATATAACAGGAATAAGTGGAACTTGTTTTAATATAACTTCAGACGAAGTGACTTTGGATGGTAATGGTTATGGAATAGAAGGAGATGGAGATAGCACAGGAACAGGAGTGTTTGCTGATTTAATAACAAATATATCACTTAAAAATTTTGGAAACATTAGCAAGTTCGAATATGGGATTTATTTCTCTAATGCTTCAAATATTGCAATAGAAAACAATACAATAAGTTTGAATGATCATTCAGGAATTTATCTGGATTCGTCTTCAGAAAGCAACATAGAGAATAATATAGCAATCAATTCGGAGGTAAGGGCAGGAATTTATTTAGATTCATCTTCAAAAAATAACATAGAGAGTAATATGGTAAGCTATAATATGGATTATGGGATCACTCTTAGAGAAAGCCATAATAACACAATACTCAACAATACAGCAAATTATAATCCTGGTAATGAAGAAGGGCATGGAATCCAATTATCCTATAGTCATAATAACACAATATTAAATAATACAGCAAGTTATAATGGAGGAGGAGAATATGACCATTATGGAACTGGGATAGAGTTACGGTATTCAAACAATAGTGAAATAGATAGTAATATTTTAAGCAATCAGGATTTTGGGTTATCCATTGAGAATTCCTTTTACAACATGATTTATAACAATTTTTTAAATAATTCAGAAAATGTTGCTGCTTCTGGAATAAATGATTGGAACAATTCAGTAAAAGGTAATTATTATACTAATTCTTCTGGAAATGGTTTTTCAGATACTTGTGAAGATAATAACCCAAAAGATGGAATTTGTGATTCTCCATTGGTATTCAATGAAAATAATATAGACTATAAACCATTATCTCAATGGCCTTATGAAGAATTTGTAAACACTGCTCCAAATAATATAACAGATCCCAATAATCCTTCAGATGGTGAAGAAGATGTTATATTAAATCCTGAACTTAATATTACAGCTATTGATGTGGATGGACATAATATGACTGTTGAGTTTTATAATTCTACTGGATTAATAAATACAAAACATAATGTAAAGAACAATTCTTATGTTACATATACATGGAGTGGTTTACATCCAGGAGACACATATTTTTGGAGAGTAAATATTTCAGATGGAATTAATTCAACAATAACAAGATATTGGAATTTTACTACAAATGATTCTGCATTTTTGCCAGCAATAACACTTGTTTCTCCTGAACCAAATGCAACAGATGGAATAGAGGTAAATCCCGTGTTAAATGTAACAATAACAGAGCCATGGGGAGGAGGAGCAAATGTTACTTTTTATAATATTACAGGAGACGAAAAGCAAATTTTGCATACTGTTTATGATGTTTCAAATTTAGGTTATGCTAATTATACATGGGAAGATTTACAACCAGGAACAACTTATAACTGGGGGGTTAATGTTAGTAATGATGTTGGAATGGTGAATAAAACATTCCAATTTACTACAAGTTATAATCCAAATGTAACAGATACAATAACTATAAATGAATCTGGTTCACAAGGAGGAGATGTTTCAAGAGGAGATAGTGTAAGAATAAATGCAACAATAAATGATACTGATGGTTTAAATGATATAGACAAGGTTTGGGTGAAAATATGGAAGGGGGTTGTAGGTTCTTCATATGTTTTCCAAGGATTTTTGACAAATATTGCAGATAATTTATGGAGTATTTTAGTAGAAACAGATGGTTCTTTTACTCCTGGAGAAAGTAATTACACTATTTATGTAAATGATACAACAGGAAATCAAGTTAATTATAGTGATTCTTTTAATTTAACTAACACTGCACCAGATAAACCTGTTTTAAATTATCCTGAAAACAATTCAAATTATATACATACAAATACTACTTTGAATGTCACAGTTAGAGATAAAAACAATGATACAATG
>DATFJM010000074.1:0-2547 GCA_035269225.1 Candidatus Nanoarchaeia archaeon | reverse complement strand
TTTTGCTATTTGTTGGAATTTTTCTTTATCCATTTTGAATATTATTGGTGGAGGGGGTTTAATCCTCCACCTTATATGGAGGTCAAAAAATGGATTCCGAGAAATCCATTAATTAACTATGAGTATGAATTTATGGTATTATTTAAATTGTTGTGTTCATTTAATGGAGACAAATTTATATTTAAATTTGTAATAATTTCCTTCTTTAACTTTTTTATATTCTATATTTTCTTGTTTTCTTAATTTATTTAATGGTTGGGCTACTTGGTGTCTTTCTTTTCCTAATATGTCTGCTATTTCTTTTGAATCTAGCCATTTTCCCTTATTCTTTTTCAATACTTTTTCTACTTCTTCCTGTCCCATTTTGATTATGAAAATAAAATAAAAAAAATTAAAATAAAAAAATTAAAAATTAAGCTGGTAAAATCTTTGTTGTTACAGTGTAGTCTCCAGATTCAAGATTTCCAATATCATAAATTGGTGTTATGCTTGTTGTTGTATCTGGATATACCATTAATTTTCCTTCTGAATCAAACTGAATTAGTTTTGTTTCAAAAAGAAAACTGTCTGCCTGAGACCAATCAACATTTCCTTCAGAGTCTACTGCTTCATTTGGTAAATACCAAAGTTTTGCTCCTTGACATGTATTGTATTCTCCAGTTTCACAATAGTTGTATTCTCCACCTTCTGCATTCTCATCAGTTTCATAAGGTAAAGATTCACTTCCTATATCTGAAACAGGGACTGCTTTTGATACATCCTCAAATCTGTCTGCATTGTCAGAATAGTAGTAAAGACTATATCCTGTTTCTTGTCCTTCTACAACTTCTGCTGAAAACTCATCATCTTTTATTTTATACTCTACAACAGCCTTATTATCATCTGTTACTTCCCATACATCTTTAGAGAAATTAACATCCTTTGAAGAAAGTTCTAAAGTTCCTTTATATGATACATCAATACCTTCTGGAGATGTTGTATCTATCTTTACTTGTCTCTTTTGGTCTCCTATATTTGAAACATTTAAGGTTTCTCCTACAACTTGTTCTTGTCCAAAACTATCAACCTCATAAGTAAAAGTTGTTTGTTCTTCTCCATTAACTTTTATTGGTTGCTCTACATTTATGTTTTGGTTTACACTTCCATAGTATTGAATGATTCCTGCAGTAGCAAAAGCCATTACAAATAGACCAACTAAAAGGAAAGTCAAAGTCTTTTTAGCTTTGTTTTTCTTCTGTTTCTTCTTGTTCTTTTCTTCCATTATCATTTAACCTCCTTTCATCTTTCTTATTATTTTTTCTGCCTAAGACAGATTTTATGAGCATTACCAATAAAATTATTCCAAATATCCAAATTAAATATTCCCATCCTTCTACTTTTTTCTCTTTTTCAGGTTCTTTATCATCTGTTTTATTAGTATCTTTATTTTCATTTGTATTATTGACTGGAACTTCTATATATTCTGTATTGTTAATTGTTCTGTTTTTATATCTAAAAACTATTTTTGAACTTCCACTTGAATGATGGTGTTTATGGACTACTTCTTTTTCCTGATTCATGAAAATTATTGTAAAATTATCTGGTTTCATTAAAGGATTTGTATGTATTGTTGCTATTCCATCTGAATAAGTTATATTTAGTCCGTTTAGATTAGAAGAATTGCCTGTTACTGTGTATATTGGGTTTGTTATGTTTAAAGGAATATCCATACTCTCTCCTGCATATAGTCCAGAGACTAAAAAGCTGCAGCTTAATACTAAAAACAATGCTGTTATTAACTTTAGTGATTTCATTTTCTATATATTTATTCACTTACTATTATTTAAATGTTTGTTGTCATTAGTTTGAGACAAATCCTGAATGTTTATTGTCTTTATTTCTAAAATTTTATTAGGTCTTTTTCTCAAATATTCTGTGGCATTTGCTTTATTTCTGAATCTTTCAACTTCTTCTCCCTTACTGTTTATTATTAGATGTCTTTTGTTTTTGTGTTGGAAATAATCTTTTTTCATTCTTGATTTTCCTCCTTTTCTTCTCTTAATTCATCTCTTTCTATTTCATAGATATTTCTAGCATTTCCTAAACATTCTTTAAATTCTTGTATTCTTTTTTGTTTATTATTCATTTTTGTTATTAAATATATTTTTTATATGAATTCTGACAGGGTTGACAGGGATTTCCCACCCTATAGAGAGCAGTTAAGTTGTGATAATGGGTGTGTTTTATGGTATCAACCCTGTCAGAATTTAACAAAATAGCTATTTTTTCCATTTTATTCCCTCCCAAACCCTTTCATAACCACTTCCAAATACATCTTTTCTATCTTCAGAAGCACCAAACATCTCTGAAAGAGTCCTTTTTATCACATAATCTGTTTTTACTTGAATTTTATGCTTTTTACAATACTCAACATATTTCTTTCTGAATTGCTTTTTTGTAATAAAAGCATCATATTCTTCTTGAATCATATCCATACAAAAAGCCATCACACTATTTGATTTTCTAATCCACATTGTTTTTACTTCCTCAGAGCCTTTTGTAGTTGAG
>DATFJM010000073.1:0-7631 GCA_035269225.1 Candidatus Nanoarchaeia archaeon | reverse complement strand
AAGAAAAAAATCAATGTCAGTTTCAGAACTTTCCCATGAGATAGGAATAGAACAAAGCAAATTATCACATGCATTAGGTTCTTTAAGATTTTGTAATTTAGTTAATGTTCATGAAGAAGGAAGAAAAAGAATTTACTCTTTAAATAAAGAAACATTGTTACCTATACTTAAAGTTATAGAACAACACAAAAATAAATATTGTAAAAGCAAAATAAAATGAATAACTTACAGATTATAAATTTATCTAATAAAAATTTATTAAACAGGCTACTAATTTATGTAATAATGAATAAAAAAGTTTATAAATACATGAAATATAATTCATATATGGAAACACTTTCATGCAGTAAAAATACTTATCATGGTTTTTTTCAAAGTCTTGCAAGCCCTCTTAAAAGTATGATAATACAGGAATTAAGAAAAAAATCAATGTCAGTTTCAGAACTTTCCCATGAGATAGGAATAGAACAAAGCAAATTATCACATGCATTAGGTTCTTTAAGATTTTGTAATCTAGTTAATGTTCATGAAGAAGGAAGAAAAAGAATTTACTCTTTAAATAAAGAAACATTATTACCCATCCTTAAAGTTATAGAACAACACAAAAATAAATATTGTAAAAGCAAAATAAAATGAAAAAAATATATTTAGATAATGCAGCTACAACAAAAGTCGATGATAAAGTAGTAGAAGCAATGGTGCCTTATTTTTCTAAAAATTATGGGAATGCCTCTTCACAACATTTTATGGGTAAAAAGGCAAAAGATGCCTTAGAAAAATCAAGAAGAACAATAGCAAAATCTCTTAATGCAAAGACTGATGAAATTTATTTTACCTCAGGGGGAACAGAATCAAATAATTTTATTCTAAAGGGTTTGTGGTTTTGGAACCAAAAGAACAAAACAGGAAAGAACCATATTATAACAACAAAAATAGAGCATGATTGTGTTTTAAATACTTGTAAATGGCTTGAAACACAAGGGGCAGAAGTGACATATCTTGATGTTGATGAAAAAGGGTTTGTAAATAAACAACAACTAAGAGATTCAATAACAGATAAAACAATTGTTGTTTCTATAATTCATGGAAACAATGAGATAGGAACAATACAAAATCTTAAGGAATTATCAGAGATTTCTAAAAATCAAAACAAAGAAGTCTTGTTTCATACAGATGCTTGCCAGTCATATACAAAAACAAAAATTGATGTTAAAAAACAAAACTTGGATTTTGTTACACTAAATTCACATAAGATTCATGGTCCTAAGGGGGTGGGAGCAATTTATATTAAAGAAGAGTTTAATGAGAAAATAACACCTTTAATGCACGGAGGAGGACATGAAAGAGGATTAAGGAGTGGAACAGAAAATGTTTCCGGGGCAGTTGGCTTTGCAAAAGCAGTTAAACAAGCTGATAAAAAACATGTGGAGAAAATGAATAAATTAAGAGATAAACTAATAAATGAACTTGAGAAAATACCTAATGTCAATCTAAATGGTCCAAGAGGAGAAAAAAGACTTTGCAATAATATAAATGTTTCTTTTGGAAATGTAGAAGGAGAAGAAATGGGCGGTTATTTAGAAAGAGAAGGCATATGTGCTTCAACAGGTTCTGCTTGTAGTTCCCATACTCTAAAAACTAGCCATGTATTAAAAGCAATTGGTCTTGAACCATTAAAAGCAAACTCATCAATAAGAATGTCTATAAGTAAATATACAACAGAAGAAGAAATAAATTATGTCGTAAAAAAGATAAAAAAATCAATTAAAAAACTAAGGTCTTTCTCACCCTTTTAATTAGTAATAAATATTGGAGGAAAATAAAAATGGAAAAAAATTTCAGAGAAGAAGAAAAGTGTGTTTGCTGTGGAAAAACAGGTTGCTCTACATGTGATTGCACTAGTCTTCAGGAAGATATAAAAGAAGAAAGAAACATCGGAAGAACAGAAAGGTAAAATGGAAATAAAGAAAGACACAAAGATTTCAGAAATTTTGAAGTATAGAGAAGACTTAATTGAAGATTTATTTGAATTAGGTCTTGGTTGTGTGGGCTGTCCTATGGCTCAGATGGAAACAATAGAACAAGGACTTAAAGCTCATGGGGCAAGTGATGATGAAGTTGAAAAAGTTATAGAAAAACTAAACAATAAAACAGGTGAAAAAGCTAAATAGGAAAAATGACACAACAATATTCAAAAAAAGTCATTGAACATTTTACTAATCCAAAAAATATGGGGGAGATGAAAAATCCTGAAGGGGTAGGAGAAATAGGTAATCCGACTTGCGGAGATGTTATGAAAGTTTATATTAAAATAAACAAAAATAAGGAAGGAGAGAAATATATCCAGGATATTAAGTTTCAGACTTTTGGGTGTGCTGCAGCAATTGCTTCATCTTCAATGACTACTGAGATTGCCAAAGGTAAAACTCTTGAAGTTGCAGAAAAACTAACCATGAATGATGTAATTAATGAACTTGGAGAATTACCTAAAATAAAAATGCATTGTTCTTCAATGGCAATACAAGGTTTAAGAAAAGCTATAGAAAATTATGAAAATAAAAAATAGATTGAAAAATAATATTAAGAGAATTCTAAAATAGAAAATGGAAAGACTACCTTATGAAAAAATAAAAGAAAAATTAGAAAGCTTGGGTAATTGGGATTCTGTTGATTCAAAGATTTATAAAGAATTTAATTTCAGGGATTTTAAAGAAGATTTAGATTTTACAAACAAGGCAGGGGAAATTTCAGAAGTAGGGCAACACCACCCAAATATTGCACTTGAATATGGTTATGTGAGAATAGAACCCACTTCCTCTGATGTTAATGGATTAACTAACAAAGATTTTAGTTTGGCTAGAAAAATAAAGGACTTTTATTATTCAAAATGAAAAATAAATATGCAGGATTGTTAGTAATAGGAGTATCATTATTAATGGGAGCTATAGTGTGGATATTTAACAGAGGAATGAAAAAAATAGTTGTTAATTCTTGCTCTCATGGTTCTTCTTGTTCAATGTATGGAACAATTGAAATTCAAACCTGGGTTAGCTTAGTTATTGCAGGAACAATATTTATCATAGGATTAGTTATATTAAATACAAAACCTAAAGAAAAAATAATAATTAAAACTAAAAAACCAAGAAAAAAGAAAATAGATAAGTCTAAATTAGAAGAAAAAGAAAAAAAAGTAGTCGAGATTCTGGAAAAAGAAAATGGGGCCTTGTTTCAAAAATCAATAATGGAGAAATTAGAAATAGGGAAAGTAGGGATAACAAGATTATTGGATAAATTAGAATCAAAACAAATTATTGAAAGAAAAAGACGTGGAATGAATAATATTGTTGTATTAAAGAGAAATTCTTGATTTAATTAATGAAACTAGTTTCAGCAAAGTGGTTATAAAAAAAGAAATTTTGGGATATTAAGAGGTCTTAGATCTTAGATAAACTAAATAAAGGAGGAACAAAAAATATGAAATTATGGCTAATAACACTTATTGCAGTGGGAATTTTGGCTTTAGGAGGAATTGTTATGGCTTCTTCACAGGACATACAACAAACATCTGAAAAAGAAATTTCCAATAGTGCAACTTCATGTAATTTTGCAGATTCAGCAGGTTCTTGCGGCCATCAAAAATGTGGGCAAGAAAATAACTGTGGAATGAGTTCATGTCAGGCAGCAAAAGGAACAGGAAGTTGTGGCTGTGGTGCAAAAGCTTAATTTTTTTAGGGGTTTTTTAACCTCTTTTTATTTTTTACAGAAAAAATGAAAACAAGATATATTATTTTAATAGCAATTTTAGGAATAGCACTTGTTTCAGGTTATGGCATTTACAAAAACAATACAACCTCTGGAGAATATGATGAATTTGCAAAATGCTTATCAGAGAATGATGTTATAATGTATGGTACAGACTGGTGTTCTTACTGCCAAAAACAAAAATCTCTTTTTGGAAAATCTTTTGATTATGTAAATTATATTAATTGTGATTCAAATAAAAGAAAGTGTGTTGAAAACAATGTTAAGGGATATCCTACCTGGAAGATAAATAATCAAACATATTCAGGAGTAAGGCCTTTGGAATCTTTGTCATCTATGACAGATTGTAAATTAAACTAAATCTAACCAACACTAAAACCACTAATTAATTTTCCAACATAATGTGTAATGATTACTATAAAAGCAGTGATTAATAGATGTTCTCCAATTACTCTCCATGGTTTTTCTTTTTTAGTTTTTGCAATCCTATAACTAAATATAGTTATCAATAGAACCCCCCAGATTATTCCTACAATTATGGCATTATTTAAAGAAAGAAATAAAACAGGTATAACAAAAGTTAAAACAATTACAAGTTTTGTTATAAATGCAGCAATAGTTGCCTTCCAGACACTTTTTGAAGAACTTCTTTTTTGAGATTCTTCTGAAATATGTATACCAAATGAATCAGAAAGTGAATCAGAAATTGCTAAAACAATTATCCCCCCTATAATAACTATTTCAGAATGAGTTGTAGAATTTAATCCAACCATTATTCCCAAAACAGTTATTATTCCAGAGACAAGTGCAAAACTAAAACCCCTTTTTATTGATTTCTCCATACTAGAATAAAAAACATAAGAGATTATAAATATTTTCTTAATAATAAGAAATATAAACTTTTGATTCCTTTTATTATAATGAGTCTAAAAAAGATTTTATTAACATCTTTACTTTTATTAGCACCTCTTAATTTGTTTGGTCAGGAATATCCTCTTGATAAAAATGGAAAAACCACGTCAAAAGGGGTTAAAGAATATGTTTTAAAAAATGATTCTATAATAAATAAACAATTTGATAATCATTTTAATGTAAATTCATATTATCTTGATTTTGTTCCTGATAATATGAAATATTACAATAATTATAAAGGAGAAAAAGGCCTTTATTTAGGAAACAAGGGGAGAGGAGAAGTTATTATAGACACAGTCATCCCTTTTGATAATTATTCCCTAAATCTTTTATCAAAAAAAGAAAAAAGAAAATTTTTATGGAATGATGATTTTGTTAGGGGAACAATGATACATGAAAAAGCTCATGGATTTTATCATCAATTAAAAAATATTTTAGAATTAAAAAATAAGGAGGTTTTTATTAAAACCAACCCTTCTGAAGATTATTTATTTAGAAAATCATTTGTAGAAGAAGGGATTTGCCAGTATTGTGCATATAAAATGAATGAAATAATTATTTCAAAAGAATATAAAAACAAAGAAAATCTTGAAAAATTAATTTCAGAAAAAAATTTAGAATTAATTTATAGGTATTCTTTAGATTATTTTAAGGATTTTCTTGATTTTTTTGGTCTTAAAAATGGAATAAAAATTTTATTAAAAAATCCTCCTCCAACAAAACAAGAAATCTCAAATCCAATAAAATTTTATAAAAGACTTGATTACGAAGGTATTGGCATGGACTTGTTCATAAAATCACTCAAACCTCAAGATTTTAAAACTAAATAGACTATTAAATAATAAAGAAAATGAAGAAATCTGTAAGAATTTATATTAATGGAAATGTTCAGGAAGTTTTTTTTAGGATGTTTATTAAGGAACATGCAGAAAGAAACAATATAAAAGGATTTACAAGAAATCTTGAAGACGGAAGAATAGAAATTTTTGCAGAAGGAAGCATAGAAGAGGTTAATAAAATGATTGAACTATGTAAAAAAGGTCCTAAACATTCTCAAATAAAAAATGTCCAGGTTAAACCAGAAAAATTTCAGGATTTTAAAACATTTAAAGTATTACACATATAAATAAAAATTAAAATAATTCTGCTTTTAAGATTAAGAATGGATATTTAAAATGTATACAAATGAAAAAAAGAAACAAGTAGAGGAGTTTAAGAAATATTCCACAACACTAGGAAAATTCATATTAGAAAAAGGAGCAAGTCCAAAGATTAATTTTTCTGATAATAAAACAAAAAGATTTTTTGGAAAAATTCTTAGAATGAGTATTGCAGACTGGGCTGTTAGTTGGCTTACCCCCAAAGAGCAAGAAGCATATACTAAATTATACAATGAAAGGCCATGGTTACCTGCAATAAAAGGTTCAGTAGGTAATCTTGCAGTTACAGGGTATCCCATTTTCAAGGGAATGGAAGTTTCTTCAGATATTGCAGTAAGCACTATTTTAGGAGGTGTTTATGGTCTTTATTTAGCTCAAAATATTTCAAGATCTATTCTTTCAATAAAAGACAATAAAGGATATCCTCCTCCTGCTTTAGTTACACTTGCTGCTAATTCCCAAACATATGCAAAAAGATTCAAAGACAATTATCATTATGTAATTGAAGGACTTTCTTCAACAGCACAAGCACAAGGAATAATAGATCCTGTAAAACTTCCTCAACCAAAAGAACAAAATCTTGAAAATAAGGTTAAGACAATTAGATATCTAACTTTTAAAGGAAACTAAAAATATAAAAAACCTGAATCTCTTTTTATTTTTATAATGATATATACAAATTCTGACGGAGGTTCAAGAGGTAATCCAGGTCCCGGAGCAATAGGAGTGATTGTCAGGGAGGGGGAAAAAATCCTAACTAAGTACCAGGGAACTGTGGGAAGAAGAGTCACAAATAATGTTGCAGAATATGAAGGTCTAATAAAAGCGATGGAACTTGCTTCAAAATTTACAAATAAACAAGTTACATGTATTGTTGATTCTGAATTAATAGTTAAGCAGCTTTTAGGGGAGTATAGAGTTAAAAATAGAAGATTATTGGGATTATTCAGAAAAGTTCAGCAGCTGCAAGAAAGATTTGAAAAAATAGCTTATAAACATGCTCCAAGAGAAGATAAATACCAAAAAATTGTAGATGGAATGTTAAATGAAGTATTGGATAGAGAATTCCCTTATACTTATAAGAAAAATAGATACAAATAAACTATAAGAGTAAAATTTTATAAAACCTAAACACATTAATAAAATATGAAAAAAGAGGTAGTTGCATGTTCTGGTGGTAAACACTTAGCAAAAAGTATTTCAAGAAACTTAAAAGCCGGATATTCAGAATTAAAAGTTAAAAAATTTCCTGATAAAGAATTAAACATAAGATTCAATAAAGACATAAAAAATAAAAAAGTAGTTCTTGTCCAGTCTTTTTTTGATAATCTTAATGAAAAAATACTTGAAACCCTTTTTGCTTTTTATACAGCAAAAGACCTTGGAGCAAAAAAAGTTGAATTATTTTCTCCTTATTTTCCTTATTTTAGGCAGGATAAAAGATTTAAATCAGGGGAAGTCATAAGTATAGAAGTTATTTCAAAGTTATTTAAGGAATTTGATAAAATATATTTTGTTGACCCTCATTTGCACAGGATTAAAAACCTGGGAGAGGTATTTAAAAATGGAAAAAAACTAACTTCTGTTAATGTTATTTCTGATTATATTAAAAAGAAAAAAATAAAAAATAAAGTTTTTGTTGGCCCTGATGTTGAAAGTGAACAATGGGCAAAACAGGTTGCTGATAACCTTGGAGAGGAATCCACTATTTTAAAGAAAAAAAGATACGGTGATAGAAAGGTAAAAATAAAATTTTCCGGAGGGGTGGAAGTTAAGGGAAAAAACGTAATAATTCTG
>DATFJM010000072.1:0-8182 GCA_035269225.1 Candidatus Nanoarchaeia archaeon | reverse complement strand
CAAGAACAAATTTCTCACAGGACCCCTGTTTCAGAAAGAACAGGAGCAGAAATAGAGTTTATTGAGATGTCTGAATTTTATTTAAAACAATTAGAATTTAAAGATAAAATAAAAGTCTTATCTGAAAAAATTAATTTTTATCCTCCAGAAGCAAGAAAACAATTATGGGATTGGATTGATTCAATCACTATTGACTGGCCTATTTCAAGAAGGAGATTTTATGCAACACCTCTTCCATTATGGTATGCAGAAGATGAAGATGACCTGGTTGTTTTAGCTAATCCTGGAAAATACTACAAACCATGGAATGAAAATCCAGATGAAAATTTTGAAGTTTATAAAAAAGGAAATCCAACAGGAAAAAAAGTAAAGGATTTTAAAGACAAAAAATGGGTAGGAGAAACAAGAGTTTTTGATACTTGGATGGATTCTTCAATATCTGCTTTATATAATCTAAAATATGAAAAAGATAAGGATTTCTTTAGTAAAGCGTATCCCATTTCTTTAAGACCCCAAGGAAAAGAGATTATAAGAACCTGGCTTTATTATTCTTTATTAAGGTGTTATTTAGAAACAGGCAAGGTTTGTTTTGATGATGTTTGGGTTAATCAACATATTGTTGATCCTAAAGGATATAAAATGTCTAAGTCCAAAGGAAATATTATAGATCCTCAGACACTTTTGAAAAACTATGGTGGAGAGGCAATAAGGTTTTGGGCTGCTACTGAAGGAGACTTATCAAAACAGGATTTAAAGTGTTCTGAAGATAGGATTAAGGCAGAATTAAAAACAATAAGAAAATTACTCAATGTTTCAAAATTCATAATGCAGTTTGAAAAACCAAAAGAAAAACCAAAAATTTCAAATCTTGATAAACTATTTATTGATTATACTGAAAATCTTACAAAAGAGATTAATAATAAATATGATAATTATGACTTTTTTAATCCTACAAAAGAAATAAGAAGAGTGATATGGGAAATATTTTCTTCACATTATGTTGAAATGGTTAAACCAAGAGCATATAATCAGGACAAAAAATTTACTCAGGAAGGAAGTAATTCTGCAAAATACACTCTTCATTATATTCTTGAAAGAATTCTTTTATTAGTGTATCCTATTATACCTCAAGTAACTACAACAATTGCAAAAGAAAAAGGAATTGATTTATTAGAGGAAAAATGGCCTGAAGAAACAGATTCTAATTATTCTTCTGAAGATAGTTATGATTTAGAAAAAATAGAAAAAATAATGGAATTTAATTCTTATGTTTGGAAAAGTAAAAAGGATTCAGATATATCTTTAAAAAATCCTATAAAAGGAATTGAAATTCCTAAAGAATTAATAGATTTTAAAAAAGATCTTGAAGCAGTTCACAAGATTTAATATTTAAAATTAATAATTTTTGTAATTGCCTATAAATCTATTAAATCCTCCTCTGCCTGCATAAGGAATAAAAGAATCTTTAGTAAATATTGCAGGTAGTTCTGCTCCCTGTTCTTTTCTTCCTAAAACAGGAATATAGGGAATGTTCTTTTCTTGTAGAAATTTCTCTATTTCTTCAGATAATTCTGGTTGTTCTTCGTCTTTCAAAAGTTTTACTTTTTTATCAATAGCATTCATATCATAATGTAGGCAATTGTTTTTTATAAAGTTATATATAATAAAAAAGAATATTTTTCAGATAATTTTTTAAATCTCTTTTTATTTACTATCTTATGGGAGGAGAAACTGCAAAAAGAATTAGGGATAGCATTGTTAATACTTCTTATAATCATTCTAATATGAAGAACAAAATGTCAAAAATAGTCTTTCTTATTTTATCCATTATTGCAGGTGTTGTTGGATTAATTGTTTTATTATTTAACTGGAAGACAGGCTTAATTATTCTTGGAGTAGGAGTTTTATTTTTTGGTATTTCAAGGCTTGCTAAATTTTCAAATAAGATGAATAAAAAATTTCAAAAAAGATATAATGAAAAGTATGCTGTGAAACAAAAAGAGCCTAAGGGAAATATCTGATTTTTCTACACCCCAAACTTTAAAATCCCTTATTATGTTGTTTTATTATGGCACTAACAAAATCCGAATTAGAATCACACTGTTATACAAAAAATCAGAGATTTTTAGCTAATCCGTATTTTGAAGGAGGTAAACAATGGCACTAACAAAATCCGAATTAGAAGATGCTTTAGATGATTTGAAAGAACATAAAGCTGGCCAGACAGAATTAATTACAGTTTATGTGCCTGCTGGTTATGATATTAATTCAGTTCAAAAACAGCTTGAGGCAGAAGGTTCTACTGCGAAGAATATCAAGTCTACTTCAACAAGAAAAAATGTTATGGAAGCTTTGGACAAGATTGTAAGGCATTTGAAAGAATTTAAAGAAACCCCTGAAAATGGTTTGGCTATTTTTTGTGGAGATGTTTCTAAGACAGAGGGTCAAAATGATGTTCAGTTATGGTCTATAGAGCCGCCCATTCCGTTAAAAATGAGGCTTTATAGGTGTGATAAAGAATTTGTTTTAGATCCTTTAGAAGAAATGTTAGAATCAGAAGAAATTTATGGTTTAGTTGTTATGGATAGAAAAGAAGCAACAATAGGAGTTTTAGATGGAAAAAGAATTGAAATTTTACAAACAATGACTTCAGGAATCCCCTCCAAAGTTAAGGCAGGAGGTCAATCTGCTCAAAGATTTCACAGAATAACAGAAGGATTAACAAAAGATTTTTACAAAAGAATTGCAGAAGAAACAAAAAAGGCATTTTTTGAGAATAAGAAATTAAAAGGGATTTTAGTTGGAGGCCCCATACCTACAAAAGACGAGTTTTTAGATAATGAATATTTGCCAACAAAATTACAAAATAAGGTTCTCGGTAGGATTGATTTAGGAGGGAGTGATGAATCAGGTATTAAAGAGTTAGTCACTAAATCACAGAATATTTTAGAAAAACAAGAAATTATGCAAGAAAAAAATCTTTTAAAAGAATTTTTTGAATCTCTTGGAAGAGATCCTGATTTAACTTATTATACTGAAGAAAAAATAAAAAAGGCATTGGAATATGGAGCAGTGGAAAAACTTCTCATTTCTAAAGATTTTCCAAGAGAAAAAATAAAGGAATATAGAAAAGAAGCAGAGGATAAAGGAGCAGAAGTTGAAATTATTTCAAATGAAACAGACGAAGGAAAACAATTTAAGAATCTTTCTGGAATAGGAGCAATATTAAGATTTAAGATTGAATAATTCTTTTTTTAATTATAAAGTAATATGTAAGATTTTTTAAATCAAAAAAACTATTATTTTTTATGACATCTGCAACAACAAGAAAAACAATAGAGGAGATTGATGAAGCAAAAGAAAAAGAAAATTTGCGTACATTGGAAGCTGTTTTATTTGTAGCAGGAAGATTTCTTACAATTCAGGAGATTGTTTCTTTAACAGATTTAAACCCTTTAATAATAAAGGAATTAATTGAAAAACTAAAGGAAGATTATTCTAAGAAGAATACAGCAATTGAGATAATAGAGAAAAATAAAATGTGGAAGATGGATGTTAAACAGGATTATGTTTATTTGGTAAATAAATTAGCAACAGGAAGTTCAGAATTTACAAAATCAGAAAAAGAAACACTTGCTATCATTGCTTATAAACAACCAATAAAACAATCAGTTGTTATAAAAATAAGAGGAAACAAGGCTTATGATGACATTAAAAAATTTGTTGATTTAGGTTTAATTGAAAAAAAGAAGTTTGGACATACTTATGAATTGGCTTTAAGTGATGAGTTTTATGATTATTTTAATTTAGATTATTCAGAAAACCCTGTTGAGTCTGCTAAAAAAAATCAGGAAGAACCTACAGAAGAGTTAGAAGAAAAAGATAATTCTAAACAAAAAGAGGGGAAAGAAAATGGGTTTTCATGAGTGGGTTGTTTACCCTTCAATTTATTTAGGCCTTATTGCTATTTCTTTTTATATTCTTACTTATACTACTGCAAGAAAAGAAAAAAAACCTTTGTTTAGGGATGAGGAATTGCCTTTTGCTACTGTTGTCATACCCGCTTTTAATGAAGACAAATCAATTGAAAGAACATTAGATTCTATATTATCTTCTGATTATCCTGGAGGTTTTGAAGTTATAGTTGTTGATGATGGAAGCAGTGATAATACTTATGATAAAGCTAAAAAATATGAAAAAAATAATGTGAGGGTTTTTAAAAAAGAAAATGGAGGAAAAGCTACTGCTTTAAATTTTGGTATTTCTAAAGCAAGAGGTGATTTTATTTTTAGTATGGATGCTGATAGTTTTGTTGAAAAATACACTATGAAAAAAATGATGAGATATTTTAAAGAGCCAAGGGTTATGTCTGTTACTCCTGGAATGATTATATATAATCCAAAAACAATATGGCAAAAAGTACAACATCTTGAATATTTGATGGGAATCTTTCTTAGGAAAGTTTTTGCTTTTTTAGATGCAATCTATATTGCTCCTGGAGCTTTCTCTGTTTATAGAAAGAAATTTTTTGAAAAACATGGAGGTTATGATGAAGGAAATGTTGTTGAAGATTTAGAATTAGCGTTGAGAATCCAGTATTATGGTTATAGGACAGAAAATTGTCCTGATGCAAAAGTTTCTACTATTGGCCCTGCTAAATTCAAGCCTTTATTAAAACAAAGAAGGAGGTGGTATTATGGATTATTAAAGAATTTTTGGAATTATAGGAAAATGGTAAGTAGGAAGTATGGTGATTTGGGATTGTTTGTAATGCCAATAGGATGGATAACAATATTCTTTTCTATGATTGCTTTTGTTTACGGTTTTATTAAAATGACTTCTACAATCATATCTGAATTGGCTTTTTTAAGCAGTATTAATTATGATTTTGCAAGTTTTTTTGATTTTAGTGCTTTTTTCTTTAAAAAAATATTTCTGACAGTTGTAACTGAACCTTTAGTTTTATTTATGGGTGTTTCAGTAGTCTTACTTGCTTTTTATATTAAATATGCAAATACAAAAATAGGTAGAATAAATAGTGTTTTTAGTAGTTTGTTTTTGTTTTTTATATTATTCATTCCTTTGTTTGCTTTCTGGTGGTTTATTTCATTTTTTTATTTTCTACTTTCAAAAACACCCAAGTGGAGGTAATTTATTTAAATGAGGAATTATTATTTATAAAATGGTCAAAGGAAGAAGCTTCAAAAGTACAAGGAATTACCTATTTGCTTTTTTAATAGGAACAATTGTATTTATCTTGGTAATTTCATTAAGTTATTATTTTTCTTATATGGAGTTTAATAAAAATTCCTATCTTCAGGACCAAGTTGCTTATTCTATTTTTGAAGATAAATTAGATTATACTTTTTTTAATAAAGGAAAATGTTCAAAAGAGCATTTTGATAAGATAACAAGAGATTTATATAATAATGGAAATGTTATGGCTAAACTTGAGAATAAGCTTGGAAAAGATAATGAAATAGTTATCCAAAGAAAAAAATTTTATTCACTAGTAGAATTAGAACATTTGGAGTTTTTACAAATGTATGAAGAAAATTGTGATTTAGATATGGATTATCTTCTTTTCTTTTATTCAAATAAAAAACAAAAAATTGATTTAAGTGATAGGGCAGGGAGAATTGTTTCTAATGTAAGAAAAACAAATGATGACATTTATGTTTATTCTTTTGATGCTAATTTAAATACAACAATAATAAATAAGCTTAAACAAAAATATAATGTTAGTTCACATGAATCTCCAGTTGTTATTGTAAATGGGGATGAACATGTAAATAATTTTGATAATATCAAAGAAATAGAAAAACATCTTGATTAAAATGGAATTACTTGAGGATTTTTTCTTTTTATTGAAAAGATAAAACATCTTTTTAAGAACACAAATATTAAAAAATAATAGATATCTTTGTTTTTTATGGAAGAATGTTTTAGATGTGGGATTACAGAAGAAGAAACAAGATTATTTGATGCTATTTCAGATGAAGGAATAGTAAAAGCTTGTAAAAATTGCATTGACAGAGAAGATTTACCGACAGTAAAAAAACCTTCTTTAAATCAGTTAAAAGAATCAGAAGAAAGAGTTTCTATAAGAGATAGACTTTCTATGATGGCAGGAGTGGAGAAAAAAAGAGATTCTAGAGGAAATGTAAGTTATGAAAAAAGATCCAATGAAAAGGAAAAATATCAATACAACCTAAATGACATAATAGATAGAAATCTTGAAAAAAAGAAAATTTCTAAAAAAAGTCTTGAAAAACTTCCTCCTGAAAAAGAGTTAGTTGATAATTTTCATTGGAAAATAATGAGACATAGAAGACTTAAAAAGATATCTCAGGAACAATTAGGTAAAGATATTGGGGAATCTGGAACTGCAATAAAAATGGTAGAATCAGGTGAGTTACCTGAAGATTTTGAAAGATTAATAAAAAAATTAGAGTCTTATTTTGGGATATGGTTATTTAAAAACCCATCAAAGAGAAAAGAAAAAGATAAAGCAGTTATTAGTTTTGATCCTTATTCAAGCAGAGAAACAAAAATAGGTGATTTGAAACAAAAAGACAATGAAAAAAATGAATTAAATGAAAAGGAAAGTTATAAAAAAGAATATCCAGAACAGAATAAAAAAAGAAAAAATAAGTTATTATCTTTGTTTAAGAAAAACAATAAAAAAGAAGAACCAGGAGATTATGATGATATAGAGGAGCGAGAGTATGGTGATGGTTTATATTATGATGATTTAGAAGATTATAATTATGAAGAGTATGAAGAACCAAAAATAACTAAAGAACAAAAGAAAAATGATAATAGTAAAGAAGGAAACAAAGAAAAAGAAGAGGATGATTTGTCTCAAAAAGACATAGATGATTTGATATTTAGGAAAAGTTAATTATCTCTTTTTTCTTTTTCTACTTGAATTAGATGAGCTAGAGGATTTTGAAGAACGAGATTTACTTGAATTGCTTTTTCTTTTTATTGAACCCTTATTTATTGAATTGTTTTTTTTGTTTGTTTTTCTTATATTTGTATTGTTAAATTTTCTTTGAGTTTGTCTTTGAGGGATATTATAATTTGATTTTCTTATTTTTTTTCTTTGAATTTTATCTATTCCTTTTTCTTTTCTTGGGGGCCTTTTTATTTCTTTTCTTTTTATTGGAGAAACCCTCTTTCTTTCAGGTCTTTTTCTTACTCTGATATAATTAGATCTTTTTCTTTCTTCATTTCTTTTTATATATTTTCTTTCAGGCCTCTTATTTGCTTCATTCAATCCTCTAATTTTCCTAGAAGTTTTTCTCTTTATTTTCAGAGGGTCTTTATAATAATCATCAAGATAATCATCAAGATTATTCCAATAATACCAATTGCTATTTGAATAATGATACCAGTGTGAATTAAAGTTACTGTAATAATTATACCTATTATAGGGCCATCCAAAATTCCACCCAATCACAGGTTTTTGCCAAAACCAAACACTTGACATATGTTCTTCCCCATAAAAATTATACCATGAAGATGAATGAAAGGGATATTCAAATAAAAAATCATTAGTAAATCCTGAAATTTGCCAGTCACTATAATCAACTATGTGATTATTATTCATATCTTTAAAGGGCCCGTATCTGTGGGGCCATGGATCATTCCAGTCTATAATTCCATCACCATCAAAATCATAAGCTTGATAATCACCTTCATCTGGATAGACATTGTTTTTACTTTCTTTTAATGTGTAATTATTAATTATGTTTTTGTCTTTTATTTTGTTCGTATCTATAACATAGCTTTTTTCAGAATCAATATTATCAAGAGAGTTATATTCTTTTTGTGTAATATATTCTTTTTTTTGTTTTTCAGGAGAATAGTATAAAGGATCAATAGAATCTGTTTTATACAAGTTACTAGAGCAATTAGTTAGTGTTAATGCAGTTATTCCTGCTGTTATTCCCAAAACAAGTTTTTTTAGGGATTTGCTCTTTTTTTCCAATGTGTTATTACTAAGAATCAGTACTATAAAAATCTTTGGATTTTTATTAGTTGTTTATTATTTCTCTTTGCGATTTTCATAAAATTCAATATTTTTAATTTTTCTCTTTTTTTCATCTATTTCAATTAAAACTTGTGCATCTTTTCCAGAACCAGGATTTATAATTTTAGTTTTTCCTATTTTGTC
>DATFJM010000071.1:0-10349 GCA_035269225.1 Candidatus Nanoarchaeia archaeon | reverse complement strand
TTAAAATTAAAAACAAAGATTGATTCTAAAGATTTATTAAATATTATTTTTTCTTGATTTTATGAAAATTAAAAAACAAAAAAACAAACCAAGAAAAAATAAATCTAGAGAAAATAATTCTGAAGTTAAATTTAGATTAATTGGAAAAACTATTTATTTTCCAGAGCAAGGAATTTTAGCAGTTGGAGATTTACATCTTGGTTATGAAGAGATGTTAAAATCTCAGGGAGTTATGGTTCCTTTTAATCAGGTAGAGATTGTTAAAAAAGAACTAGCAGACATTTTTAATTATATTCAGGAGTGGAAAGGTCAATTGAATAAGGTTGTTTTATTAGGGGATATAAAACATCATTTTAGTTTTCAAAAAGGAGAAAAATTTGAAGTTAGGAAAATTATGACTTTTTTGGAAAAATATTTTGACAAGGAAAATATAATCTTAATAAAAGGGAATCATGAGAGATTTGAATTAGATAAGAGGAAACATCATGATTATTATCTTGTTGATGCAGGTAAAGATAAAAAGGAATATATAGCCTTTTTACATGGTCATAAAAGTTTTCCTGAGATATTTAATAAAAATGTTAAATCAATAGTTATGGGACATTTACATCCCGCAGTTTTACTTGAAGATGAACAAGGGATTAAAAGAGAAAAATACAAGTGTCATTTAGTTGGTAGATATAAGAATAAAAAAATATTTATTTTGCCTAGTTTTTTTCCTTTGATAGAGGGCTCTGAAATAGATGAAATGGGACAACAGGGAAAAGAACCTTCTTTTATTCCACTTAAAGATTTGAAAAATTTTAATGTTAATATTGTAAATTCAGATGATTTGAAGGTTTATAATTTTGGAAAACTTAGGAATTTTAGAAAATAGCTAAATTTTAATTTGTGAATTTTGTCAAGTAATGGTTAAATGCTTCTTTTATTTCATAATTATCAATTGAATCTCCATCTAAATAAAGAAGAGAAGAGTATCCATTTCTTTCTTTTGAATATGCAGAAAAAATTCTTGGATTGTTTAAGTATTTTTTAATTTCAGAAGTTATTTGTCTTGGTGTTTTTGATGTAGGAATTTCAGCAGATAATTCTATGGGTATGTTATTGCCCTTAAGATATTTATAATATTCATCTGATTCTTTTTTATTTTCAAGAATTCTTAACTCTAAATCTCCTTGTTTTTTAGACATTACTGCAAATCTTTTGTCTTCTTTTGTTTCCATTTAATTTTTTAAAAATTAACTTCTGGTTTTTTCTTTTCTGATTTAGTTATTTCTAAATATTTTTTTTGTTTTTTACCAAACATTCCCGCAAACATATTACCTGGGAAGGTTTCTCTTAAATTATTATAAGTTAAAACAGAATCATTATAATGTTGTCTTGCATATGCTATTTTATCTTCTGTTGTTGTTAATTCATTTTGTAATTGTAAGAAATTTTGATTAGCTTTTAAATCTGGGTATCCCTCTGCTATTGCAAATAAATTCTTTAAGGCAGACTGTAATTTGTCATCTGCTTTAACTTTATCTCCAATGCCTTCAGATTTCATCATTTCTTTTCTTGCATCTGTTACTTCTTTTATGGCTTCTTTTTCATGTTTTGCATAACCTTTAACAGTTTTTACAAGATTAGGGATTAAATCAGCCCTTCTTTTTAACTGGACATCTATCTGGCTTAAAGAATTATCAATCCTATTTTCAAGAACCTGGAATCTATTATAAAATGAAAAAAATATTATTGCTATTAAAACTACAAGGCCTATAACAATCCATAACCATAACATATTTTTTTGAGGATTTTTATATTTATAAAACTATTGTGTATTCTTTATTATTGAATCTATTTTGTTTTTTATTAAGGGATAGGTATGTTTGATATTTTTATATTCAAGGAATTTCCTTATTGCAGATTCTAATTCTAAAGAATAGTTGCTTTTTATATAATCCTTGCCTGATTTTCCTATTTTGAATTTCATCTTATCTGCATGAAGTATCAACCTGCATATTGTGGGAGCTTTTATTGTATTCTTGTTTAGGATATTTATTTCTTTTTTTCTTATATCATCAATGGCTTGTTTATTATATATTTTGTTTTTATCTATGTCATAAACAAAAGAACTTGTTGATAAATCACAGCCATTAAGAAAATTTTCAATGTTTTTGTTTTTTTGATCTTTTAGAAAATAAACATGTGAAAATTCAATAATATCCATATCAAAATCAGGATACTTTAGTTTCGTGCTCCCAAATCTTGATTTTGATTGTTTTTGGAATTTTTCTGCTTTTTTATTGAAATTTTTGTCTTTTATTAGTATATCAAGGTCATTTATGGGAAATTTATAATTATACATTACTTGAAGTATAGAATCTCTTACAAATCCACCTATTATATATGATTTGTCAAATAAGGAATATGTTTTTTGAAAATCTTTTTTTGGATCTTTAGAAAGAGAATCAAGGTTTTTTATTATTCTTTTTTTAAATTTCTGATTTTCTATTTCTTCCATAATGGATAAATAAAAAGGAAATTTATAATTATTGTTATGTTTTATGAGAATCTTAATCATATGTGAATTATTTTTTCACAATAAATCACATCTTAGAAATATTTTTAAATGGGTGTGAATAATATATTCATAACTAAATTAAACCTTTTGAAGGTTATGGAGACAAAAAATGACAGATACAATAGATGTAACAGGCAAAGATAACTTTGAAAAAGAAGTTATTAATTCAGACAAACCTGTTTTAGTTGATTTTTGGGCTCCGTGGTGCCAACCTTGCTTAATGATGGCTCCTACTTTACAGGAGTTAGCAAAGGATTTAGGAGATAAGCTTAAGATAGTAAAACTTAATACAGAAGTTGCTGAAAATCAAGAGCTTGCTTCAAAATATCAAATCATGAGTATTCCAAATATGAAACTTTTCAAAGATGGAAAAGTTGTTAAGGAAATTGTTGGTCTGCGTCCAAAAGAATCATTAAAACAAGAACTTGCAGATGAAGTAGATATTTAATTTATTTTTATTTTTTTTAATCAGAACAAAATTTTTTGGTTTTTTAAAAACCAGGAGAGTAAAATGACAAATGAAGAATATGATTTAATCATAATTGGTGCTGGTCCAGCTGGGTTAACAGCTGGTCTTTATGCAGGAAGGTATAAATTAAACACATTAGTACTTGGAAGTCTTCCGGGAGGAATGATTACTGAGTCTTATAAAATGTGTAATTTTCCTACTTACAAGGAGATTTCAGGTGCTGAATTCACTCAAAAAATGATGTCTCAGGTTTCAGATTTAGGTGTTAAAATTAGTCCTGAGAATGTTAACAATATTGAAAAAATACAGAATAATGCTAAAACTGAATTTAAGGTGGAAACAGGTTCAAAAGTTTATTCAGGTAAAGAAATTATAATTGCAACGGGTTCAGATAAAAATAAGTTAAATATTCCTGGAGAAAAAGAATTTCTCGGGAGAGGGGTAAGTTATTGTGCTACTTGTGATGCTGGTTTTTATAAAGACAAGATTGTGGGGGTTATAGGGGGAGGAGATGCTGCATTATCCTCTGCATTATTAATAGCAGAATATGCAAAAAAAGTTTATATTATTTACAGGCGGGAGGAGTTTAGAAAAGCAAATGCTTCGTGGATAGAACAAGTTGAAAAGAATGATAAAATAGATTTTATATTTAATGCTGTTCCTGAAGAAATTTATGGAACTAAAGATGAGGGGGTAAAAGGAATAAAACTAGAGGATGGTAGAAATATAGAATTAGATGGTGTTTTCGCAGAAATAGGTTCTACTCCTGAGAAAAAAATATCTCGGATGTTGGGTGTTGAAACTAATGACAAAGGATATATCAAAACAAATAAGAACCAGAAAACTTCTGTTGAAGGAGTTTATGCTGCAGGAGACATTACAGACAATCCTCTTAAACAAGTAATTACAGCTGCTGGACAGGGAGCTGTTGCTGCTCATGTTGCTTATGAGGAGATCACTAAAAATAATTAAATTTATAACGAGGCAAAAAGAAAAATGGCTTTAGAATATAATTGGTTAGGACCTGAAAAAGTATTGCAAGTTTATGATTCAAAAACAGGAATGAAAGGAATAGTTGTTATAGACAACACTAAAAAAGGTCCTGGAAAAGGAGGAGTTAGAATGACTCCAGATGTTTCTGTAGAGGAGGTTGCTGGTCTTGCTAGAGCAATGTCTTATAAAACTGCTTTAGCTGATTTGCCTTTTGGAGGTGCAAAAGGAGGAATAATTGCAGATTCAAAGAAACTCACAAAAGAGGAAAAAGAAAAAATAGTTAGAGCTTATGCCCGTTCTTTGAAAAATTTAATTCCTGAAGAATATGTTTCAGCTCCTGATATGTATATGGGAGAACATGAGATGGATCTTTTTGCTAATGAAATAGAGGGAAAGGAATCTTGTACAGGAAAATCAAAATCCCAGGGAGGGTTACCTCATGAGTTAGGTTCAACTGGGTGGGGGGTTGTTCAGAGTATTAAAGTATATGCTGATAAATTAGGTTTGGATTTAAACCAATCCAAAATAGCAATAGAAGGATTTGGAGAGGTTGGGGCAGCAGCAGGAAGGTTTTTATCTGATCTTGGTGCAAAGATTGTTGCTGTTTCTGATTCAAAGGGAACAATTTTTGATAAAAAAGGATTAGACTTAGAAAAATTAGATGAAATAAAAAAAGAAAAAGGTTCTGTTATAAATTATAGAGATTATGAAAAAGGAGGAGGTTCAGAAATTTTAGAAAACAAAGATTTGTTTGGATTAGATGTTGATGTTTTAATTCCAGGAGCAAGACCTTATGTTATAGATGAAAACAATGTTGATAAAATAAAAGCAAAGATTATAGCAGAAGCTGCTAATATTCCAATAAAACCAGAATTTGAAGAGAAACTTCATAAAAAAGGCATATGGATAATCCCTGATTTTTTATGTAACGCAGGAGGGGTCATTAGTTCTTATGTTGAATATATTGGAGGAGGAGAAAAAGAAATGTTTGAGATAATTACAGAAAAAATAAATAAAAATTCTGCATTAGTATTAGAAAGAGCAGAAAAGGAAAAAATTTCTCCAAGAAAAGCAGGGATAAATATTGCAAAGGAGAGATTAGAAAATAAAGAGTAAAATGGTTCAGTTTTTTAAAAAGAAGTGTTCATATTGTGGAGAAAAAATAGAAAAAGGAAAGGAGATTTGGGAATATGTTAAATTACCAGAATTTACTACCCTTAAAATAAAACCTTTTTGTTCAAAAGACCATGCCCAATTATTTAAATTAAATATTGTTGGAACACCTGCAAGGAGTTCCTGCCCTAATTGTAAAGAATAAAATGGTCACTTTTGCTTGTAAAAAGATTCCAAAAGAAGATTTAATTAGATGTTCCTTTGATTTAAATAAGACTTCTTATAAATTACTTATTTATTTATTAACTCAGAAAAAGCCCTTAAAAATTAGTGATATTTCAGAAGGCATGGGTTTAGAGAGGAGTTCTGTGCAAAAAGCACTAGGAAAATTATTTGAAAAAGAATTAGTCATAAGAAGTCAAAAAAATTTAGAAAAAGGAGGATATATTTATTTTTATCAAACAAAAAACAAACAAGAAATAAAAGACAGGATGAAAAAAATAATCAACAACTGGTATGAAAATACAAAAAAGGAGATAGAGAGACTTTAATTCTTTGGAAAGTCTTTTAAATGATTTTAATTTTTTTATTAGATGAAAGAGAGGAGCATACTTTTTGTTTGTAATGGAAATGTTTTTAGAAGTATGAGTGCAGAATATTTATTTAAAAAATATTTAAGAGAAAACAAGATTTCTGGTTGGAAGGTTGGTTCGGCAGGAATAACAGCAAGACCTCAAGATATTAGGCTAAAAACAATTGATATTCTCGAGGATTTAGGTGTTAAAAAAATAAAACACAAACAAAGAAAGCTAACAAAAAAGATTCTTGATGACTATGATATAATTGTTGCTATGTCTACAGATCATTTTGACATAATTAAAAATAAATTTAATTACAAAAATGTTATTTTATTTAGTGAACTTGCTGAGAATAAATCAATTCCAATACTTGATATTGATGAAGAAATAAAGAATAGAGATATAAGGAAACTTAAAAGAAATAAAAAATCAGTAAATAGAAAAATTTCTAGAACAATAAAGTATATTGAAAAGAATATTCCTAATCTGTTTAAAAATGCCTCTGAAAGATATTATTTATTTGTTGATTTTGTAAATAAAAAAATTTTACATAGAAATGGTTTTCCTTTTATTAAGCTATATGAAACAAAAAATACAATAACTTTTATGTCTTTAGATATTCCTTCAAAAGAAGATGGGCACATACTTATTATTCCTAAAAAAAGATACGAGGATTTTTCAGATATTCCTAAAAATGTTTTAAGTGAATTAACATATTCAATAAAAAGAATAGGGAATGCCCTTAAATTAGAACATGGAGGCTATAATGTATTGCTTAATAATGGAAGAGATGCAGGACAATATATTTTTCATTCACATTTTCATATGATTCCGAGAAGAAAAAAAGATGGTATTGAAATAGAAGAATGGATTAATAAAAAAATGTCTAAAAAAGATTTTATTAAAATTAATAAAAATATTAAAAAGAAAATAGATTCTGTAAATGTTTAGTTTTTTTCAATTATTAAAAATAACTTTACTTTAATGAATGTATATTCATTACCAAAAGATTTATAAATATTGAATATGTATTCATAATAACTAAATAAATTATCTGTTTCAATACAGATACAAGGAGGATAAGATGCCAAGAGGAGACAAAACCGGACCAGAAGGAAAAGGACCAAGAACTGGAAGACAGATGGGATATTGTTCAGGAAATGATAGTCCTGGATACACTGTTTCAGGAAGAGGTCTAGGAAGAGGTTTTGGCAGAGGATTTGAAAAAGGATTCAGAAGGAATTCAGAGATTAATCCAAGAGGAGAGCCAAGACCAAGAGACGGAAGAGGAAGCAGGAATTTTTTAAGAAATTCTGCTTCTTTTAATTACCAAAACTCTGAAGAAATTTTGGAAAAATTAGGGGATATAGAGAAAAGATTAGATAATCTTGAAAAAGAGTAAATCTAATTTTTTCTTTCCCTTTTTGTTTTTTAAATTAGAGAATAATTTATTAAATGGAATTTTCTTAATATAAAAATGCCAAGACCAAGAATCCCAAGAAAAGTATCCTTTCATCCAGAAGCAACTTATTTTAAACCAGTAGGTGTTCCTTTAGGAGAATTAGAGCAAGAGGTTTTAACTCATGATGAAGTGGAATCCATAAGACTTATTGACCATGATAAAATAGAACAAAATGAAGCATGTAAAAAAATGGGTATTTCTCAGGCAACACTTTCTAGATTACTTTCTTCTGCAAGACAAAAGATTTCACAGGCATTAGTTCATGGAAAAGCAATTAAAATTTATGAAGGGGATATTGATTTGGATTTTGATAAAAATAAAGAGGTTATGAAGAAAAAAAGGGGTAGAGGAATGAATAGAGGAGGAAGGAGATATGGGAGAAGAATTAATAAAAGAAAAAAAATATAAACACAAAATGGAAAAGAGGAAAATTTATTTATTTAGGCATGGAAAAACTTATTATAATGAAAAAGGGATTTTTACTGGTTGGAAGGATTCTAAACTTACTAAACAAGGAATTAAAAATGCTAAGGAAGTTGCTAAAAAATTAAAAGATAAAAAAATAGATGTTGCAATACAAACTTCTCTTTCTCGTTCTAAAGATACCTTGAAAGAAGTTCTTAAATACCACCCTGAATGTAAAAAAATCTTAGAAGATGACAGAATGATTGAAAGAAGTTATGGGGATTTGGAAGGATCAAGTCATGATTCTTTTATTAAAGAAATAGGAAAAAGAAGTTATAATTTAAGAGTTCATGGTGATGCTATTGAAAATCTTTCTCAAGAAAAAAGAAAAAAAGTAGAGGAATTTTTAGGAAAAAAAGAATATAAAGCTATACATAGAGGTTATAATGTTTCAGCACCTAATGGAGAAAGTTTTGCAGATGTTGAAAAAAGAGTAAAAAAGTTTATTTCCTGGTTAAAAAAATATATGAAAAAAAATAAAGTAAATGTGGCTATTTCTGCTCATGGAAATTCAATAAGACTTTTTAGAAAGATTATGGAAAAGGCTTCAAAAAAAGAAGCAATAAAGTGGGATATTCCTTATGATAAATATTTTGAATATGATGTTAAAGTTAAGAAATAGATAAAATGAGTAATAATATATTATATCCTTTATTAGCAGGAATTATTGCAGCTTGTGTTACAACAATTGGAATATATATCATGAATAAATATTCTGGATGGGGGAAGAAAAATATTGTTTATTTCATGGCCTTTGCTGCAGGAATTTTAATTCCTATATCTTTTTTACATTTAATACCCAAATCTTTTGAAATGAGTTCTTATGCTCCTCTTTTTTTGCTTGGAGGATTTTTATTATTACATTTTTTAAATCGTTTTCTTGATTTATTTGTTTGTAAACACTCTGAAACTTGTGATCATAAATTTGGTTTAATTCCTGCTATTGGAATAGGATTACATTCTTTAGTTGATGGGATTATTTTTTCTGTAACTTTTACAGTTAGTGTTTTTACAGGAATTATTTCTGCTATCGGGATGATTTTACATGAATTACCTGAAGGAGTTATTTCTTTTATCTTTTTGCATAAATCAGGTTATTCAAAGAAAAAATCTTCTTTATATGCATTTTTAGCAGCAGCAATTTCAACACCTATAGGAGTATTAATATCATGGCCTTTTATTAATAGTGTAAGCCAGTCTACATTAGGAGTACTTGTTTCTTTATCTGCAGGAGCATTAATTTATGTTGGTGCAACCCACTTATTGCCTCATGTTGAAGAAGAGCGGGGGAGGTATTCTTTGCTTGCTTTGGGAATTGGGATTTTAGTTGCTGTTTTAATAACTATTTTATAAAATGGATAAACAAGAAAAAATGAAAGAATTGCAGGATAAACTTAAAGACATTGATACTGATTTAGCAAAACAAGCAAATAATCTTGTTATGGGTGAAGGAGATATTAATGCAGATATTGTTTTTATAGGAGAAGCTCCTGGTTTTAATGAAGATAAACAAGGAAAACCTTTTGTTGGTCGGGCTGGAGGCATATTAGATGATTTACTTGAAAGTATTAGTATGAAAAGAGATGAAATTTATATAACAAATATTGTAAAACATAGGCCTCCTAGAAACAGAAACCCTACAATAGAAGAAATTAAAATATATTCTCCTTATTTAGATGAACAATTAGGAATAATTAAACCAAAAATTATATGTTGTTTAGGGAATTTTGCTACAAAGTATATTTTAGAAAAGTATGGATTAAAAGATAAAATAGAAGGAATAACCAAAATTCGTGGGCAGGTTTTTAAGATTTCTACTCTTTCAGGGATTGTGAAAATAATTCCTTTGTTTCATCCAGCTGTTGCAACTTATGATCCAAACAAACTTGAAACATTAAAAAAAGATTTTGAGATTTTAAAGAAAGAAATAGAATGATAAAATGAGATTAAACAAAGGATTTTATATTTTGGTTATTAATGTTAAAAAACCTGTTAAAATAAAAATTGGTTTTTTAGGTTTTATTGAATTTTCTAAGGGAAAGTATGTTTATATTGGTTCTGCTATGAATAATTTAATTAAAAGGATTAAAAGACATATTAACTCTTCTAAATTAAAAGGAGGTCAGGATAAAAAACACTGGCATATTGATTATTTGCTTTCAAATGATAATGTAAGAATAAAAAATATTTATTATAAAGAATCTCAGGAAAAACAAGAGTGTTCAATTGCTAAAAAAGTTAAAGAAGAATCTTTTGACGAAATTAAGGGATTTGGTTCTTCTGATTGTAAATGTGAAAGCCATTTGTTTAATATTTTAGAGGATAGATTAGGAAAGATTATTAAAGGTTTCAATAAAATGAAACTTTAATTTTTGTCTATTTTTATTATTTTTATTAGTTTCAAAAATATGAAACTATTTATAGAAAGATTTAAAAAAGAAATTTTATTTTATTGGTTTATGAAAAAGAGTAATTTGATTGCATTGATTGTTTCGGGAATTTCATTTATATTATTAATTGTATTTTTAAGTTTATTACTTGGAGAGCATTTACAAGTAAAAAGTTGTGGTTGCCCTCATATGGTTAGTCAGAATTTTATCTTATTATTTATAGTCCTTTCAATTATTTTTGTAGGGGGGTTGATTTATTATCTTTTATCTATTCAGATAGAAAAAAAGGAACAAAAAGTTAAATTTAATGTAA
>DATFJM010000070.1:0-28337 GCA_035269225.1 Candidatus Nanoarchaeia archaeon | reverse complement strand
CACAAATCCATAAATATTTACAGTTTTTACATTCACCTTTAATATGGAATTCTTTTAATTTTTCTCCCTGGATTTTAGAATCTAGATCCCCACAATAAAAACTTCTTATATTATTCATTATAGGGCATGGAGATATTTTTCCATTAGTGTTTATAGTATAGTTAGCATAACCAGAACCACATCTTAATTTAGTTGGTTTTTTATAATAAAGAGATTCAAATATTCCCAAAAAAGGATATATTTTATACACTTTCCCCTGTTTTATATTTTCAACCCAAAAATCAATAAGCTTGGTTATTTCTTTATTATATCTATTAACAAATTCACTAAACTTGTTATAATTATAATCAGATTCATAAAATCCTGCATCAAGTTGCCAGTGAATAGAATTAAATAAGCCTTTATTTATTAATCTAATTAAATGTATAGTTTGTTCATAAATATCATAACTAGGGCTTGTATCAAAAGACAATGTCATTCTTGCTACAATTTCTCCTTTAAACCCTTGTTTACGAATTTTTCCTATGTTTCCAATAACTTTATCATAATTCCCCTCACCCCTGTTAAAATCAGTTCTTTCCCTGTTTCCGTCAATTGAAACAAGTATTTTTGATATCTTTTTCAGATATTTTTCTGGAATTATGTTTAGAATTTTTCCATTTGTTTGTATATGATATTTAATTTTGTTTTTTTTATCTGAATTTTCTATAATATCAATTATTTCTTTCATTTTTTGGAAATTAACTAATGGCTCTCCTCCATAAAATATTAGGGTGTCTCCTTTTTTAAGAAAATCCTTGATTTTTTTGGGATTTACTTTAGAGTTTGTAGGAACATTATAATCAAAGTCCCATTTTTTTGAAAGAGAATTATCAAATTCTTTTAGTGATTTTTCATAACAATATTTACAATGAGAATTACATCTTTCAGTTAATACAATGTGATAGTGCATAAAAACAATTTAAAGCAAGATTATAAAAACTTTATTAAAAATCAACAAGAAAACAAGCTTTCCAAAACCCTCTTATTTCAGAAATTTTTTCTTTTCCAAAAAAATCTTCAAGATGTTCTTTATTGGTTTCAGGAATGGTATCCATGTATTCAGAGCTGCAACCATCAAAGTTTAATCTATCTTCATGAAATTTTATGTCTCCTGCTCCAGATAATTTATAGAAATCACCTTTTTCACAAGGAACCTTATTTCCAATATGGCTTCTTTTTGTATTATATTCTATACCTAATTTTTCTAAACTTTTTTTAAAAATATCCCTATGAAATAGATTATTTCCTGCCATGATATAGGGGATATTGTTAAAATAAAACTGAACAAATTTATTTTTCCCTTTTTCTTCAAATGTTTCTTTATTAAATTCAAATAATCCAATGTCTCCAGATTGTTTTTGTTTAAAATATCCAAATCTTTTATTACCCATTATTTTTATATGTCTTTTTATTTTTTAAACATTATTAGCTCTATATTTTGTAATTTTCAGGTGTTGGGTAATATTTAAAAGCACCATATTCATATTAGGAATATGAAAGGCATAACTGTCTCAGATTTAATGACAAGGAATCCTATAAAAATTAGCCCTGATTCTGACTTATTAAAATGTGCTAAAACAATGGTTAGTAAAAAAGTAGGAAGTCTTCTTTTAGTTGAAAAGAAAGAATTTGTGGGTTTTATTTCTTATCATGATATTTTATGGGCTGTTGTTAAAAGACCAAAAGAAGAGCTTGAAAGTATAAGGGCAAAAGATATTTCTCCAAGAAAAATAATCAAAGTTAAACCTGATGACCCTCTTGATGAAGCATTAGATAAAATGAAGAGATACAAGTTTGAAAGATTGCCTGTTGTTAAGAGTAATGAACTTGTTGGAATGATAACTGCAAGAGATATTTTGAATTTTTATCCTGAGTTTTATCAAGAATTGTCAGAATTTGCTGAGATAAGAGAAGAGTCTGAAAAATTAAAAAGAATAGAGGATTTACAAGGAGAATCTTGGGGAGAAGGGGTTTGTGAAGAATGTGGAAATACAGATACCCTATATAAAATAGATGGAAGGCTTTTATGTAGTGGTTGTTCTAATCAATGATTTTTTGTAAAAAATAAAAAATAAAAGAAAAAGTTATCTTGCATTGAAATGTGCAGCATTTTTTGAAAAAGTTAAATCTTATTTCTTTTTCTTTTGATATTTCCTGTCGAGGCTTTTTTCTTTTTGCAAGACTTTTGGACTAACCTTTTTCTTTGAAGGTGTAGGTTTAGTTTTAGCAGTCTTTTTACTGCTTGTTTTCTTTTTTCCTCCACTTTTTTTAAGGCCAATACCTGATTCAGTAGCCCTTACAACTTTTGGAGCTTGTTTCGAGATAAGCTTCCTCATTGTTTCTTCAGTGTTTCTGGCCTTTGACATTGCATCTCTGATGTTTTTGTCAAGTCTCATAAGTTCTTTGTTTGTCTTGTTTTTTGAAGACATTAAAGTTGCTTTTGAGATTTTCCCAGATTTAAATCTTTTTCTTTCAGCCTCGTAATCATCAATTACAGACTGTTTTTCATCTTGTCTTGCTCTTATCATCTCTCCTATTGAGTTAAGATTTTGAACAAGTCTATCAAGCCTCTTTTGATCTAGTTTTAAACTTTTAACCATCTTTTTCACCTCCTTTCATCTTATGAATCTTTTTAAGTTTCTTTTATTTAAAAATCTTGCTTTCATAATAAATAATTTTATAAACTTGAATTTGTAAAAACCATTAGAAACAACATTTAAAAACAATTAAGAATAATACAATATTATGGTTGATACCGAATTAATAAAATTTAAAGGGGTGACGAAGAAATTTAAGAGGAATTTAGTTCTTGATTCAAATTCTTTTAATATACCTGAAAATAAAATAACAGGACTAATTGGTTCTTCTGGCTCAGGCAAAACGACAATACTCAAATTAATAATAGGGACTTACAAACCAACAAAAGGAGAGATTGTTTACTTAAGAAGAAACATAAGAAAAAGCATTAAATATGTAGAGAGGTATTTTGGTTTTGCAACAGAGGATGGTTCTTTTTATGATAAACTCACAGTTAAAGAAAATATTTATTATTTTGGAAGACTACAAAATATGAAAAAAAGAGACATAAAGAAAAATGCCGCAAAGCTCATAAATCTTGTAGGTCTTGATAAAGCAAAAAATACTCTTGCAGAAAATCTTTCTATTGGTATGAAAAAACGGTTAGATATTACATGCGCATTAATACATAAACCAAAAGTATTGATAATGGATGAACCTACTTCTGGTTTAGACCCTGTTTTGAGAAAGGAAATAATAAGATTAATTAAGACGATAAATAAAAAAGGAACAACAATTATGATGACTACTCAACTTTTAGGGGAAGCAGATGAGCTTTTGGATAAGGTTTTGGTTTTATATGATAGGAAAATAGTAGAAGACGGCAGCCCTTCAGAGATCAATAAAAAATACAATAAAAAATCTATAAATGATGTTTTTGAAGAAATTGTTAAACAACATAAAGAAAAGAAATAGAAAAAAAAGATTTATCTTAAAAATCCAAAAAATGAAGAATTGGATTTTATAAATAAAAAAGAGAAGAAAGACTTAGACAAAATTCTTGATGATTATGAAAAAAACCAAAAAAGAGGTAGAAAATGAATTTCAAAAGTGTTTATAGTGTTATAAAAAAGAATTTTAAAATTTTATGGAGATCAAAAATATCAGCAATAGCAATAGTTTTTGTTCCATTAATCGTTGTTTTGCTTGTGGGAATAGGGTTTAGCACCTTCTCTTTTAGTTCTATAAATGCAGGGGTTTATTCTTATGATTATAATAATTTAACCCAATCTTCTTTGGATGTGATTGAAGAAAAGGGGTATGTTTTAGATAAATATCCCTCAAAAACAGATTGCGAAAAATCTGTTAAAGATGGTAAGACAGATATTTGTGTTATTTTTCCAAAAAATCTTTCTATAAAAACAAATGAATCAATAAGTATATATGTAGATAAATCAGAAACAGATTTAGCCTATTATCTTATTAATACTATTCAAACACAAATAGCTAAAAAATCTCAGGGTATTAGTGAAACCCAGGTACAAAAATTAATCGATTTAGTTACTAATGCTAAAGGAACTGTTTCTTCTGTAAAAGAACAGGTTTCCTCAATGAAAAATGATATTGATTCAGCTAAAGATTCAGCCTCAATAATTTCTTCTGAAAATACAGACATTGATGAGTTAATGGATAAACTTCAGGAAATAAATTCTTCTTTAGAAGATTTTGGAGGAGACAATGAATCTGATGTGGGAGAAATAATTTCTACTTTAGAGGAAGCTAAGGAAAAAACAGAAAATATAAATAACTCGCTTAATAGAGCGAGTTTTAATTCAGAAAAAATTCTCAATGATCTCAATAATCTGGAAAACAAGGTAAATAAAATATCTAATGAATTAGATGGCTTATCAGATAAGTTAAATTCCCGGGAAATTGTTGATGTTAAAAAAATAGTAAAACCTATTAATACAGAAATAAAATCGATTAATCCCAATTCTTCAAACTGGGATTATATATTTCCTAACTTTTTGACAATTGTTGTTTTGTTTTGTAGCATAATCCTTGCCTCTTCACTGGTTATGAGGGAGAAAAAAGCAGGAGCCTATTTTAGAAACTCTATTACTTCTACACCTGACTTTGCCTTTATAATAGGAACATACATTACATGTTTGATTATTTTATTTTTACAATTAATAATTGTTTTAACAGGAGTTCATTTTATTATTGGAACATCACTTAATACAATTGTTGGGGAATTAGCCTTGGCAGTTATTTTCTCAAGCTCTATATTCATCTTTTTGGGAATGTTGATAAGTTACGCATTTAAATCAGAAGAAACAACAATGGTTGTTTCAATTTCTGTTGTTGCACTTTTTTTGTTTTTCTCAAATGTTATATTTCCAATTGAAGCTATTTCTGGACCCTTACAAAAGATAATAGAATATAATCCAGCTGCTGTTTCAAATAGTTTGTTTAGAAAGATTGTTTTATTTAAGTATAGTGCAGTATCAATATTAAAAGGGTTTTTATCATTATTCCTAACTTTTATTAGTTTTGTCGTTCTTACTGTTCTTGTAAAAAAAATGTCAAAAAAAAGAATTTAATATGTTTTTTATTTCTATAATTTTTTAAATATTCTTTTTTTATTTTTTATATGAAAAACCAATTAAAAAAATCTTTAATTAATTTATTAACTGTTGGGATGTTATTTTTTCCAATTAGATCTCTAAATTCTAGTAATTCATTTTTAGGAGACAAAGAAATACATAAAATTAATAACATAGAAAGTATCTCTTCAAAATTATTAAAAGATAATTATCTTGAAAATTATAGGGCTCCTTTAGAATATTCTACTAATTTTTGGAAAAATGTTTTTACAACAGAGTCTTCAAAATCTTTTATCGTTAACCCCTATAATTTAAATCATTGGAAAGAAGAAAAATCAAAAATTTATAAAAAAATACCTAATAACTACTGGGTTATTCATGGAAAAAAACAATATATAAAAAAATCTGTTAAAAGAGCTTATAAACATCTTGATTATATTATAGATAGTTTAGAAAAACACGATCTTCCTGTTTCTCTTTCTGTTGTACCTTTGTATGAAAGTGGTTTTAGAGAAGATGCTATTTCTAAAGCAGGGGCAGTGGGAATGTGGCAATTAATGGCAGGTACAGCAAGGGATTATGGATTAAAAGTGAATTCAAGAGTTGATGAAAGACTTAATCCAAAAAAGTCTTTAAGTGCTTTTATAAAATATTATAAAGATTCTCAAAAACAATTTAATAATCATCTTTTTTCATTAGTTTCATATAACGTGGGAAGACTTCCTATTTTTAGATACAAGTGGTCAAAAGAAAATCCAATAAAAACAATAAGAAGCGGTATTGGTTTTTCTCCAAGAAATTACCCCTCAATGTATTTTGCTTCAAAAGATATCCTAACAAATCCAAGAAAATATTATCCATATATTTTTCATAATAAAAAAATGGAAAAAATAAAACCAAAACCAGTTTTTTTTGAAATAGGGAAGAGAGATATTAATTATTATATTAAAAAAGAGAAATGCTTTTAAGTTAGGGAAAATATTTTTGATTATGAAAAAAGATTTAGAAAGAAATTTAGCAAAAGAAGTAATTGATGTTTTGAATAGCAAAGAAATGAATGAGAAATTTCATTTTATGAGGGTAGATAGAATCTTTCATAATTATTATGATTTAATTATTGATAAAAAAATAAAAGGAGAAGAATTTAATAAAAATACTTATAAAAAATTAAGAAATGATTATTTGAAATATAAAAGAGAGATTAAAAATAATAAAAATAATTAGTTAATAATAAATCCTATTGCTATGAAAACAAGGCTGGTTATTATTTCTAAAATTCCTGCTTTTGTTATCTTTTTTTTGCTTGATATTTTCCTTATTCCTTTTCCAACTGTTTTTGGAAATAATATTATAACCAATCCTTCAATTAATGCCAAAAATCCCAGGGTTAAAATTATTGTTTTTAACATATATAATAAAACAAATATATGTTTTTAAGATTTTGGTTTTTTAATTTTTTATGTCAAAAAATAAAAAATGCATATTTTGTGAGGAATATGAAAAAAAAGACAAAAGTATTTTTTATGAAAATAAATATTTTTTTGCAAGATATGATAAATTTCCAGTATCTCCAGGACATGCAGAAATAATTCCTATAAGACATGTGGATTCTTTAGATAAACTTACCCAAGAAGAATGGAATGCTCTTTTTTCAACAATTAAGACAGTTAAGAAAAAAATAAATAAGGATAATGTTTCAGGAACATTAAAAGAATTTTATAAATCACAACTAAAAAACCCTATTAATGAAAAATCAAAGTATTTGTGTAAAGAAAAAGGTTTAGGACATTTTGGTTTAGGAAGGGGCCTTAATGGAGAAAATCACGGAATAAATAAAGGTCTGGCAGGAGGACAAAGCATCTTTCATTTGCATTGGCATATTATACCTCGTTATAATGGAGATGTCAAAAATCCTAAGGGAGGAGTAAGAAATACAATACCGGGATTAGCAAACTATTAATTTTTTAATAATTATCCTGTTACTTTAAAGCTATTAAATTCTTGAGGGTTTTGCTCCTGGATATCAATGTTTTTTACATTTGCTGTTAAAGGTCCTTTTTTACATAAATTTATCATTTCATTAACTTTTTCTCCTGGACCCTGAAAAAACGCTTCTACTCCGCCGCTAGAGAGATTTTTTACATACCCCTTAATGTTATTTGATTTTGCATTTTTTTCTATAAAAAACCTGAATCCCACTCCTTGGACTTTTCCTGAAATTATTACTTTAACTGCTTTTTCTTTTTCCATGTAATTTGTATATAGTGCAAATTTTTAATATTTTTCTGCACATGATAGGAAGTTTTAAAAATGCCTAGTTTATAATAAAACGCGGTAAATTAAAATGAATGGACTTGAAAATTTAAGTGTTAGTGAAATTGCAAAACACCTTAGTGATGAAAAGGATGTTAATAAGAGAAGGAATATTCTTAAATCCGTTTATAACAAAAGCATAGATTATATAGAAAATCATGCAAGATGGGGAGAGGTTTTAGATACTGAAAATCATGAAAATCTTAACATAGGAGATAAGATTAAATACAAAAGTTTATATTTTAGAGAAGAAGTAGGTTATGTTGCAGGATTTTTTCAACCAAAAAGTCTTAATGGTTCTGTTAAACCAGCAGTTATTCCTGAGAATGGAGTTGAATATTCTATTCCCTTACAAAACAGTATTGAAAAATACAATAAGTAACCATTAATAACCCCATTCAGGGTTTTCTTTTCTTTTTATTTCTGCAATCTCTTGTAATATTTTTGTTTCTTCACTTGAGAGTAAATCTTTGTTTTTCTTTAAGTTTCTGAATTGACTCTCTCCTATATTTGTATACATTGTTTTGACATCTTTCATTTGCCTTTCAAAATTTATATTTGGTATTGATATTGCTACTTCTTTTCCTGAATCTACTTCTGAAACAGATTTATTTTCAGACTGAATGTTTTTTATTTTTCCTATTTTTTCTCCTTTTTGAGAAATCATATTTAATCCTTGCTTTAATTTTCCTCCTTCGACCTTTACACCAAAAATCGCAGGCTTGGTATTTCTGAAAACATAATCATGGAGGATTGTTATTTTACACAAAGGAGCAAGACCCATGAGTCTTTTTTTCTCAATCTCTTTTCTTTTCTCCTCCCGCCAGTCTTGAAGATTTTCAATTAATTTGTAGATTACATCATCTGTTATCGTTTTTATGTTGTTTTCTTTTGCAAGTGCTCTTGCTTCAGTATCAAGATCAACATTAAACCCTGCCACAATAGCATCTGTTTCATTAATCTCAAAATTTGCTTTTGCTGAAATTATATCTGTTTTATTTATACTTCCAATCCCTGCTTTTACTACAGGAATATTATTTTGTTTTAATAATGTTAAAAGTGCTTCTAAACTTCCTAAAGAGTCTGCTTTAGCAATTATTCCTTGTTTGTCTGTTTGTATTGCTTGGGAAATCTGCTTTCTAAATCTTTCTTTAATTTCTTCTTTATTATCTTTATATGCTTCAAAAGGCATTCCAGGAAGAATTCCTTCTTTTTCAGTTAACTGCATTCGTATTCCTGTAGAAGCTTGCACTTTTTCTTTTGTTTGGAATTTTGTTGAAAGGGGTTTTATTTCTTCTAATATTCTTATTTTTGTTATTGTAGGGTCTTTTTCAGGATCTAAATTAGCAATTGCTATTTGATCTGTCTTTGATAATTCTCCATCATGTAAAATGGCTTCATTATATGCTGTAGATTTTTCTTTTTTAATCTCTAGCATAACTCCTTTTGGGTCTTTTCCTAACTCAAGATTGTCTTTTAGATATTTTTGACTTAATCCACATAACATCATTACTAATTCTTGTAAACCTTCCTGGGTTTTTGCTGAAGTAGGAACAAGAGCTATTTTTTTAGAAAAGTCACTTATGTTATAATAAAGATCTGCATCAAAACCATGGTTATTGAGTGTTGCTATAAATGTCATGTATCTTTCCTGAAATATTTGTTGGATTTCTGGTTTTTGTGATTCTATTATGCTTTTTATATCCTTATTTTCTTCTGGTTTTGGTGATCTCCAGCCAGAAATATTATCAATTTTATTTAGGGCAATTATAAAAGGCGTAGAATTCATTTTCATGATTTTAATAACTTCTGCTGTTTGTGGTTTTATCCCCTCATTTATATCAATGACTAATATAGCAAGATCTGCTAACGACCCACCACGTTTTCTTAAATTAGTAAATGCGGCATGTCCAGGAGTATCTATAAATAAAAAACCAGGAATATCTAGTTTTATTCCGGATTTTTCTATTAAAGGACATGAAATTTTTAATTTATCTAATGGAAAAGAAGTAAAAGATATCTTTTGTGTTATCCCTCCACATTCTCCTTCCTGAATACAGCTTCCTCTAAGATTATCTAAAATAGAGGTTTTTCCATGGTCTACATGACCTGATACTGTGACAATTGGCTGTCTGATTTTTTGATTTTTCATAAAACTATTTATTTATTAGGGGTTAAAAAAGTTTTGAATATTATCAAAATCTTTATAATGTTGTTTTCTTTTGTTTTTGTAGAAAATAGGGATAAAATGAGAAAAAAGAAAAAAAAAGGTGAAGAAGTTTTAATGAGAGTAAGGCCTTCGAGAAAACAATATTTTCCTTTTTATATAATGACTCTCCTTCTTGCAGGGCTTTTGATTTACCTAAATATAAAAGGCATAACAATAAGCTGGGTTTCTGTAATAAGTTTCATGGTATTTTTCTTTTTAGGTTTGAATTTTACTGAAGTTCATAGATTAAATACTCTTTATGAAATAACACCTACAAACATTCGTTGTACCTATGATCGTCTTTTAAATAAGAATGTTCAGAAAATAGATTATGTAGGAATAAGTGATATTTATGTTAAAAATAGTGTCTGGCAGTGGATTTTAGGTTATGGAGATGTAGATATAAGATTATTTTCAAAAGAAGCCACAATAAAAGTAAAAAAAATAAATAAACCTAATGCATTTGCTGATACTGTTGAAAAAGTTATGATGAGTTATAGAAAAGGCAAAAACGAAGAAATTAAAAAAGAGTGATGCTTTATAATAGAAATTATTAAGTCATTTAAAAAAGATTTAAACAAAACATAACAAACCAAAAAATAAAAAAACAAGAGGAAATATATAAGATAATGGGAGGCATTAATTTCAAGTATTCAAAGGCAATTTTTATATTATTTATTTTAGTTGTAGGAATTATTCTTTATACCTCTGTTTTTAATTCAGATATTGGAAATTTAAAAATAACAGGAAATTTTTTTAAATCTAATAATAATCCCAATGAGAGCTCAGATATTAAAGCAAACATTACTATAGATAGTCTTGAATTAGAGGGTAATTTTAAAAAAGTGATGTTTACAAGTTCTTCTGAGAACAAAGTTAAAATAGAAAAATTAAATCCAAGCATTAATAATTCAAAAATAATACTTGAAAATTATGATGGAAAAATATCTCTAACTTCCGAAAAAATAACATCTTTAGAGGGGGATGCAGATAAGATATTAATTAAGGATAGTGGCCTTTCTTTTTCAGACAAAGAACATGATGTAGAAATAGAGAATTTTGATTATGAAGATTTAGAAATAGAAGGAATTTACATTAGAAAATTTGATAAAATTGTATCAGGAATTATTGATGTCCAAGGAGTAATTTCAGAGATAAAAAACAACACATTATTAATCAAAAAATTTAAAGGGGATTTAAATTCAAAAGGACTTAATGGTTCAATGAATTTTGATGGGATTGCTGAAAGAGTAAGGATGGGTGAAGGGGATTTTTCTTTTTCTTTTTAATAATGCTTATATAACCTATTTTTTATTTTACTTGGGGGTGTGGTTTTATTTCATTTAGAAAGAAGGAAAGACAAAAGGTTTTTTATATATTAATTTTTTTTATTTAAAATGGAAATTACATTAAAAGAGCTTAATGAAAGATATGATTTTGAATTTGAAAAAGTTTTGAAGAATATTAAAAATGAAAATCCAAGAAATGTTGTTTTACAATTTCCTGATGGGCTTAAACAATATTCAAGGGTTATTGTAGATTATTTCAGAAAAAAATTAAAGAGGATTAATTTTTTTATATGGCTTGGAAGTTGTTATGGGGCATGCGATTTTCCAGTTGTATTAAACACATTAAAAGGAGAGGAAAAAATAGATATGATGATTCAGTTTGGGCATAACGAAAAAATGCCAGACTATTAAATCATTACAAAATAAAAAATGAATCTAAATAAATTTTTTACAATACTTGTCTTGTTGATAATGTTTGGAATGTTAGTTGTTTATTGGTTTTTTCCTTTTAATAATTTTGAAGATGCTAAAATAAAGAATACTATTAATTCAGAGAATTATACTCTTAATAATGATTTTAATTTAAGTCATTCACAGGAGCATTTTCAGTTTTATCCCTATCTAAGATACAGAGATAAGAATATTTCATATTTAATATATGACTCTTGTAGTCTTAATAAAAAAGATGAGATGAACAGGGCTATGGATATATTGGAAAATGAAACAATTATTGATTTTTATGTTTATGATAATTCTATGCAAGGAGGAGAAGAAATAACTATCACTTGCCAAGAAGAAAATATTGAAAAAGGAGGATTATTTGTTGCAGGAGAAGGAGGCCCTACAGAAATTGTTAAATCTGGAAAATACAATATAATAAAGAAGGGAGAGGTTCTGCTTATAAGAGAAACAGAATGTGCTAAGCCCAATGTTGCTTTACATGAATTATTACATGCATTAGGATTTGATCATTCAGAAAATCCAAGAAATATAATGTTTAGTGTTAGTAAATGTTATCAAAGACTTGGAAATGAAATACCAAAAAAAATAAATGAAATTTATTCAATACCCTCATTACCTGATTTAGCTTTTAAGGAGGTATCGCATAACCCGCATCAGAGATATCTCGATTTTAATTTAAGTATTGTTAATGTAGGGGTTGATTCTACAGAAGGAGATGAAAATGTTGTCATTGATGTTAATAATAAAACTGTCAAAAATATCTCTCTAGAATCTCTTGGTCCAGGAGAGGGTACAAAATATATGTTAAAAAACATATTTTTGAATCAATTGAAAATAAAGGAAATTAGATTTTATATTGAAGCGGGAGAGGAGTTGAATAAATCCAATAATAAAGTTATATTTAACTAATTGTATTAATAACTAAAATAAAAAATAAAAGAAAAAGAAAAAATTTGATTAGTCAAGTTCGAGGTCGTCTATATTTCTATCAAGATCGTCCTCATCTTCATATACCGATTCTTCTTGAGGTTCCTCCATTTTACCTTTTTAAGGATGATTTTCAAAGATTATTTCTGTTTTTAAACCTTTCTCTCGAGGTGTTATTTCTTTTTAGTTATAAAATCGTAAAAAGAAAAATAGTTCAAATCCCTGAATTATATTTTTTATGGATACAGAAATATATAAAAACCTTTAAAAACCTCGTTGTTGAAAATATAATATAAAATGGGACTAAAAAACGCTAAAAAGAAACAGAAAGATAGAAAAAAATTTAGATGGAAAAATCAGAAATATAAAGCAAGGACTTTAGGTTTTGATGTAAAAGCTGATCCATTAAAGGGAGCAAGTCAAGCCAAAGGGATAGTCTTATCTAAATTTCAAAAAGAGGCTGCTCAGCCAAATTCAGCTATGAGAAAATGTTGCAGAGTTCAGTTAACAAAAAATGGTAAAACCGTAGGTGTTTTTATTCCTGGAAATCTTGCTCAAAAATATATTGATGAACATGATGAAGTTATGATTGAAAGAATTGGTGGAAAACAAGGCCGTTCAAAAGGAGATATAAGAGGTATTAGGTATCAGGTTATTAAAGTAAATGATCAACCTTTACAAAGACTTGTACAAGGAAAAATACAAAAGGGTAGAAGATAAAATGACTGAAGAAGAAAAACAAACTAATGAGAATAAAGAAACTGGAAAGAGAAAATCAACACTCCCTCAGTTTAAGGTTTTTGATAAATATGAGGTTTTTGAGATTCAGGTAAATGATCCCGGATTAAAAGAAGTTATTAACCTGGAACCAAAATTAGTTGTTGAGAGTCATGGACGTAGTAATACAGAGAGATTTGGAAAAGAAAAAATCAATGTTATTGAGAGACTTGCTAATAAGCTTTCAACAGCAGGACACAGAGGTAAAAAACATAAAATAGAAAAAGGCGAGATAACATCTAAAAAAACAAAAATTAATAAGATAATTCTTGAAGCATTTAGAATAATAGAAAAACAAACAGGTAAAAATCCTGTTGAGGTTTTAGTAAGGGCTATTGAAAAATCTGCTCCAAGAGATGAGGTAACAGTTATTGAATATGGGGGAGCAAGATATCCTCAAGCAGTAGATGTTTCACCAATGAGGAGGATTAATGTTGCTTTAAGACATATTGCTCATGGTTCTTCAGATAAGGCTTTTAATAAAAAGAAGACGTTTGCTCAGGCTTTAGCCGAAGAATTGAAAATGGCTTCTGAAGAAAATGCAGAAAGTTTTGCAGTGAAAAAGAGACGTGAAGCAGAAGCCCAGGCTGATTCTGCTAGATAATCTTTTACAAAAAATCAAAGATTTTTAGCTATTGCGTATTTTTTAAAATTATAACAATCTTTTTAAAGAGTAAAAAGATATGGTTTTTATGGGTAGAGACACTTATGACCATGCAAATTTAAGGAATCCTATAGGAAAATTTCTTATGAATAAATATTTTGAAAAGCTTTCTGAAAAACTTAAGACTATTAAATTTTCAAATGCTATAGATCTAGGTGCAGGAAAAGGTTATGTAACAAATTTTGTTGGAAAAACTAAAGGAACTTATCCTATAGCACTAGATAATGATGAAGAAAAACTGGATTTTATAAGAAAGAAATACCCTCTTATCAAAGTTGTTAAGGGAGATGTTAGAGAGATACCCTTTGAAAAAAACTATTTTGATTTTGTTATTTCAACACAGACAATTGAACATTTAAGTAAGGATGATTCAAAAAGAACTTTAGAAGAGATTTCAAGAATAGGTAAAAAAAATTGTATTATAACTGTCCCTAATTTTCCTTATTGGAATCTTAAGAACATTGCAAGAGGAAAATACCTGAAAAGTTTTGGAAATACTCCTGACCATTTACAACAATGGACTAGCAAGGGATTTGAAAAAATGCTAAAAAATTATTTTGAAAATGTTTCTGTTGAAAGGGTTTATTGTTGGAATTTTGCAAGTGTTTCTAATGAATGAATTAATTTTCCAGAAACCTTTTACACAAAAATTTGTTTATTAAAAATTATCAGTTATAATTATTCCGTATTTTCTCGCAATATCTTTGCATACTCTTTCAAGTTCTGGATCTTTTTTATCAATTATTTTTAGGTACTGTCTTCTTCCGGCTTCTTCTGTAAGTTTAATTAGCTTTTTATCATAATCTTCATGAAAATTTCTTGGGAAAAGATGTTTGTAGGCTTTTTTCCAAAATCCCAGTTTACCTTTTTCTTTTTCTTCAAATATATAGGCTTTACTGGGTTCACACTCAGCATGGCATTCTTTCCATGGAAAAGGAAACCTCTTATTATTTTCTGGAAGTGCAGAATCAATTTCATTTGCAATTTTTTCGATATTTCTTTTTTCCATATTATTTAGATGATTCCATAGTATAAAAAATTTGTTAATTTATAGATTATATAAAACAGGTTTATAAAAAATGTTTTTTATTTTATCTGGATGGTTGAAATTTATGTATCATGGTGTAAGGGAATATCTGACAATAATGAGGCTTTGGAAATGATAAAGAGATCAGATATTATTGATGGTATTGAGACATCTGAATTAGAAGATATAGATAAATTAAAGAAATCAGGAATAAAATCAAGTATTCATAGACCATTTAGATGGAAGGGTTTTAATTTAGAAGAGAAAGATGCTCCCAATTATAATGAAGAGGAAATATTGAAATACAATAATTCAGATGCTCCTGTTTTGGGGTTTCATTTAATAGATTATAAAGAAAAACAACCAGAAAATAACAAAGTTGTTTTAAACAATATAATAAATAATCTAAAAAAATTTGAAAAACTATTTAGTAAGAGTGTTGTTTTTGAATTGCAACCTTATGATAGTTATCTTTTGAAAACAAGAGGGGAGGGGGCAGAATTTCTTACGGGAAAAGAGATAATAAAAGATATCTTGAAAAATACAAATTCAGGAATGTTGTTGGATATTTCTCATACTTATGTTTCAGGAATGAATAAAATCCAAAAAGGAAAATATAAGGGGACAATAGAAGAATATTTTAAAGAAATTTTAGAAGTTTCGAGGGAAAGAATATTCCAGTTACATATAAATGTTCCAGTAAAAAAAGAAGAAGGATATGAGGATGCACATAAGACTTTTGAAGATAACCAAATGTCTAAAAAAATAATAAATTTAATTAAACTAGTTCTCCCTGAGTGTAAGAATTTAAAACTAATAACATTAGAAGTAAGAACTAATTTATCTTCTTTAGAACATGTTAAAAAAACAGTAGAACAAACAGAAAAGCTAAATAGGGAATTAGGTCTTAAAAAAAATATTAAAATTCCTTTTGAAAAATAATAACTAATTAGATATTTAAACTATGTTTTGTTGGTTTATTTTGTAATCATTTTAAAAATGATTAATAATCATAGTGAAAGTTCAAAAAATCAAAATAAAAGAGAGATTTCAAAAATGAAGCCTTCTGAAACAAAAAATTTTTATGAAAGATTAGGAATTTCAAAAGATGCTTCATATAAAGAAATAAAAAAAGCTTACAGAAAAAAGGCATTAAAATATCACCCTGATAAAAATCCTCCTGGAAAAGAAAAAGAATCAAGATTAGAATTTGTAGCAGTATCTGAAGCTTATGAAAGTTTATCTCAAAAACAAAACCAAAAAGAAAAAATCAAGAAAAATAAATTTGAGTATTATAATAATATGTTTTTTAATGAATTTGATGATTTAAGGAATTTCTTTTTTAGATATGAGGAAGATTTAATGAGTTCTGAAAAAGAGGAAATAAGATATATAACTAGATTGATGGGTAGGTTTTTTAGAGGAGGAATTTGAAAATTCTCATTTGTTTTAAAAGCATCAAATAAAGGATAAGATTTAAAAAGAGATTTTATTATATTTAATGTATTCAAAAAAGAAATACTAAAAAATGGCAGAGAGTACACCTGTAGTAAAATTGATGAAAGAAAAAGAGAAAATTAGGAATATAGCTATTGCTGCACATATTGACCATGGGAAGACTACTTTTTCAGATAATCTTTTAGCTGGTGCAGGGATGCTTTCAGAAGAAACAGCTGGTAAGCAAAGAGCTTTAGATTTTCATGATGATGAATCTTCAAGAGGTATTACAATTGATTCTGCTTCAGTTTCTATGATTCATAAAGTGGAGGGGGATGATTATTTAATTAACCTTATTGATACTCCGGGGCATGTTGATTTTGGTGGAGATGTAACAAGGGCTATGAGGGCTGTTGATGGTTGTGTTGTTTTAACATGTGCAGTAGAAGGAGTTATGCCTCAGACTGAAACAGTTCTAAGACAAGCATTAAAAGAATTAGTTAAACCTGTTTTATTCATAAATAAAGTGGATAGATTGATCAAGGAAGTTAAACTAACTCCACAGGAGATGGAGAAGAAATTTGTTAAAATAATCAATGAAGTAAACCAATTAATTGAGAACATTGCTCCTGAAGGCTATAAAGAAAAATGGAAAGTATCTGTTACTGATGGGAGTGTTGCATTTGGTTCTGCTTTTCATAATTGGGGATTAAGTTTTCCTTATATGAAGCAAAAAGGGATAACCTTTAAGGATGTTATTGATGCTTATGAAAATGATAATTATAAAGAATTAGCTAAAAAAGCACCTATTCATGAGGTTGTATTAAACATGTCAATTAACCACCATCCTAACCCCGACCAAGCACAAAAATATAGAATTCCGAAAATATGGCATGGAGAGGATGACACTAAAATAGGAAAAGATTTAAGAGAATGTGATCCAAAAGGAGAACCTGTTTTTGTTCCCACTAAGATTGTTATTGATAAACATGCAGGAGAAGTAGCTGCTGGAAGACTTTTCTCTGGAACATTAAAACAAGGGCAGGATGTTTATCTTAATATGGCTAAAAAGAAAGAACGTGTGCAACAGGTTTCTGTATATAAAGGAGCACAAAGAGTTGTAACTGATGAAGTTCCTGCAGGAAATATTGTTGGTATTGTTGGATTAAAGGATATTGTTGCAGGTGAGACAGTAAGTGAAAATGAAATGGTCCCTTTTGAAGCTATCACACACTTATTTGAACCTGTTGTTACAAAATCTATTGAAGTTAAAAAATCAGCAGATTTACCAAAATTAGTTGAAATATTAAAACAGGTTTCTAAAGAAGATCCTTCTATTAAAGTAGAGATTAATGAACAAACAGGAGAGTCTCTTATTTCAGGCATGGGCGAATTACATTTAGAAATTATAGAAAATAGAATAAGAACAGAAAAGGGATTAGATGTTAAGACCTCTCCCCCAATTATAGTTTATAGGGAAACAGTTAATAAAGAGTCAAATAAAGTTGAAGGACGTTCTCCTAATAAACATAACAGTTTTTATATGGTTGTAGAACCTTTAGAAGATGAAGTTCATAAGGCAATTAAGGAAGGAGATGTTCCAGAAGGAAGAGTTAAAAAGAAAAGCCAGGCAGTAGCTGAATCTCTTTCAAAATTAGGATGGGATGGAGACACCATAAGAAATGTTAGAGAGATTTACAATGGAAATATGTTTTTAGATGAAACTAGAGGGGAAGTTCATATTAATGAAGTTATTGAAATGATTTTAGATGCTTTCCAAGGAGTTATGAACCAGGGTCCTTTAGCAAGAGAGCCTTGTATGAAAGTTAAGGTAAGATTAGTTGATATTAAACTTCACGAGGACGCTATTCATAGGGGTCCTGCTCAAGTTTTACCTGCAGTTAGGGAAGGAATTGAAGAAGCTATGATGAATGCGGATCCTTCATTATTAGAACCATTACAGGTACATGTTATTGATACTCCTGATAAATACATGGGAGAAATCTCAAAACTAGTGAGTGGTAAGAGAGGACAGATGCTTGATGTTAAACAAGAGGGAACTGAAGCTGAAATGAGAGCTAAAATACCTGTTGCAGAAATGATGGGATGGTCTAATGATTTACGTTCAGCAACAGAAGGTAGAGGTAATTCTTCTCTATTAAACCAGGAATTTGAAGTAGTTCCTAAGTCAATGGAATCTGAAGTAATCAAAAAGATTAGAGACAGAAAAGGTCTTGCTGAAAATCAATAAACCTTTTCTATACAATTAGACTCTTCTTTTGAATTTGAAAATCTCATAGACAGAAAAGGTCTTGCTGAAAATCAATAAACCTTTTCTATACAATTAGACTCTTCTTTTGAATTTGAAAATCTCATAGAGACCGTAAGGGTCTTGCTGAGAACCAGTAATTTTTGATTGTTATTTTTATTTATACTAATTTTTATAAACTGTTTTCTTTTCTTATTAAAAATAAAAATGACACTTAATAGAAGACAGTTTATCAAGAGCATGTTCTTAGCAGGTACATTTGTTCTTGTAAATCCCTTTAGTTTTTTTAAAAAAGATATGAGAGAGAAAAATAATGGAAAAAATATTGTTAGGGGGGTTTATGTCCCTGGGTGGAAAGGAATAACAAAAAAGAGTATTGATAATTATATGGAGTTAAAAGATTCTCATGGAATAAACACCCTTATGATTGATGTTAAAAATGTAAGAGGTAATTTATTTTATTCTCCTGAAAACAATCTGGCCAGAGATATTGAGGCACAGGTAAAAACCCTTGAAGGGAAAAAAAGAGAGTTAAATTTTGATTATTTATTTAATCAGGCCCATAAAAATAATATTAATCTTGTCGCAAGACATGCAATGTTTAGAGACCATCTTTTATATGATAAAAAGTTAGAATTCAGGTTATGGGAAGGGAAATACCAAAAATGGATTGATATGATGAATAAAGATGTTGTTAATTATAACTTAGATTTATTAAAAGAAGAATCGAGATTTGGTTTTAATAATATTGTTTTAGATTATATTAGATTTCCTGCTTCTAAAAAATTCGATAATGAAGAATATGAATGTGAAATTATTGATGATGTCGTTAAAAAAGCAAAAAATAAATTAGGAGATAATGTTGATTTAGGTGTGCAAACTTTTGGCCATAGTTCCTGGAACTATAGAGAATCAGGAGTAGGACAAAGAATAGATTCCCTAAGCAAATATGCAGACACTATATACCCTATGCTTTATCCTTCTCATTTTTGGGAAGGTTCTCTTGGATTTCTTAATCCTTCAGAACACCCTTATGAAATTATTGAGGAGGGTTATAAACAAACCAAAAAGAAAATTTCTAATAAGACAAAGATTATTCCGATGATACAGGCTTTTAATTACTCTGGTGAAATGTTTAGAAAACAAATCAGTGCTGTAGAGGATTTTAATATGGATGGTTTTGTTTGCTGGAATTCAAGAGGGAATTATTATGTTTTTAATGAATAAATTAATAATAAATATTCTTTTTGTTCAAAATAAGAGAGCAAAAACATTGTAAAAACAATAAAAAACCAAATTACATACAATAATACCGACGGTAAAAAACCAAATTAGAATGAAATTAAAATATATACCAAAAAATCGAAACATTTATAAACCCTTAATTTTTAACATATAGTAGTTAATCAAAATAAAAACAACTAATAAAAAACAAAAAATGGCTAGAGAAAAACCAAATATGAACACTGTTTTCGTAGGGCATGTAGATGCTGGTAAATCTACTATTGTAGGTCAGTTAATGTTTAATTCTGGTGCTGTACCTGAACAGGAAATGAAAAGATTAAAAGATGAAGCTGCTAAACATGGTAAGGCTGGTTTTGAATTTGCATATGTAATGGATAAAATTAAAGAGGAAAGAGAAAGAGGAGTGACTATTGATCTTGCTTATAAAAAATTCATGACAGATAAGTTCCAGGTTACTATTATTGATGCTCCTGGACACAGAGATTTTGTTAAAAACATGATTACTGGAGCTTCACAAGCTGATGCAGCTTTCTTAGTAATTGCTGCTCCTTCAGGAGTTCAACCACAAACTACTGAACATTTATGGTTATTAAGAACAATGGGTGTTAAAAATATCGCTGTTGCTGTTAATAAGATGGATGCAGTTGAATATAAAGAAGATAAATTCAAAGAAGTTAAAGATGAAGTTTCTAAATTATTAAAACAAGTTGGTGTTAACCCAGAAAACACACCATTTATTCCTTGTTCAGGATTAAAAAACGATAATGTTTCTGAAAAATCTACAAACATGACTTGGTATAAAGGTCCAACTGTAAGGGAGCAATTAGATAAATTCCCTGCTCCAGAATCACCAGTTGACTTACCAATGAGAATGCCTGTTCAGGATGTTTATGAAATTACAGGTATAGGTACTGTTCCAGTAGGTAAAATAACTTCAGGTAAAATGAAACCTGGACAAAAAATAAAGGTTTTGCCAGGAAGAACAGGAGAAGGTAAAGATGGTGAAGTTAAAAGTGTTGAAATGCACCATGAAAGTGTAAGTGAAGCTTTAGCTGGAGATAATGTTGGTATTAACTTAAGAGGAATTGGTAAAAAAGATATTGCAAGAGGGGATGTAATTTGTGATGCTGGAAAACCAATGCCTATTGTTGAGGAATTTATTGCTCAGATAGCAGTTATTAACCACCCAAGTGTTTTAGCTAAAGGATATACACCAGTATTCCATATTCACACTGCTCAGGTTCCTTGCCAGTTTACAGAATTAATTGCTCAGATTGATCCAAAAACTGGACAGGTTCAAAAAGAAAATCCAGACTACTTAAAGAATGGAGATGTTGCTAGAGTAAGAATCAAACCACAAGGAAACTTGGTTCTTGAAACTCAAAAAGAAAACCCATTTACAAGTAAGTTCGCAGTAAGAGACGCTGGTCAGACTGTAGCTGCTGGAATGTGTTTAGAAATTACAAAGAAAAAAGGTGAATAATCCTTTTTTCATTAATTTTTCTTTTATTTAACTTTTAATTAATATTTTATTTATTTGTGTTTTTATGTGATTTATTTTATATCACTTATTATTGAATTAATTATCTTTTTTTGTGTAGTTTTTGAAGTATCAAATGTTTTATTTACAGAAAATTTGTTTTTTGAATAACTTTTGTATATTCTTTTTCCTTTTTTTGTTGTCATTTTATGTTTTCTTGTTTTTAATCTTTTGTTTATTATTTTCCATGGGGCTTCTATATTATATATCAAGACCTTTGCGTCTTTTTCATTAGCATACTTTAGAAAGGGATAAATATTCTCTTTTTTACAAAATGCTTTTTCAATAATAACATTTATCCTATTGCTTAGATACCTTTTTACCATATCAAGGACTATTTTGTTAGAAAGTTTTAGATAAAAATCATTATTTAGTTTATAATCAGAAATCATCCATTTTATTTTATCTATATTAATTAGTGCCGTATTAGGCAATTTTTTCCAGAGTTTTTTTTGATATGGTAGATTTTCCTCCTGCAGCAGGACCGTTAAGAATTATTGAAAAAGTCTCCATACATTATGAAATAAAATACCTATTAAATATTTATTTGTAAGATTTTTATAGACATATTTTTAAACTCATTTTTATTTTTTAATGTATGAAAGAAAAAAACATTAAATTTATCAATCTTGATGATAAAATAAATGAAGTTATAGATAATAAAGCTGAATTTAGGTATCTTGAGTTTGTTTTTGGGGTATTTAATTCTGACCTTCCAAAAGAAGATTATGAAGTATGTTTTTTGAATTTTGTTGATTCTTATTTTGATTTATATAATCATCTTAAAAAAGAATATAATAATTATGAAGAGGATAGTGAGAGAAAAGCAAGATTTGATGCATTATATGAAAAAACTAAAAGCATAGGATATTAGATTTTATTTGTATTTCTTCAAATATATATTTTTTGATTCTTTACTATTGTTTATTCTTGGTTCGTTATAAAAGGGAAGCAATGTTATCTTTGAAATTTCTTTTCTTTTTTTCAATAAAGAATTTTCATAACCAAAAATAACAGGTGAAAAAGGATCATTTTCAAAGGCATAGGATGAAGCTTCTAATACAGATAACTTGTTATCATTATTTTTGTCTGCTTTTTTATTATTAAATGATTTAAAGAAGTTATCCCCAAACAAAGTACCATAGCTGGATTTTTTCTCAGAAGAAGTGGAAATTGCAATGTATTTTCCTTTTCCTAAACTTTTTCCAAATCCTCCACTATAACATTGGGTAAACAATAAAACTCCTTTTGACGGATTTATGTTATTTAAGTATTTTTCAAGATCAGAGGGTTTTAAATATCTTCCATCAACCATTTTTATAATACTTGAGATATTGTTTCTGTTGGAATCTCGACTTCCATGACCAGTGAGATATAACATAAAAAAATCATCTTTATCTATATTTATATTTTTGAAGAAATTTTCAAGATTCTTTTTTGTTGTTTTTGATTCTATATTATATTCTTTTCTGTTTTTTTCATCAAATATATAGGTTTTATAATTATTTTTCCTTAATATTTTATCTGCATTTTTTATACTTTTTATATGTTCCAAATCTGTTTCACCACTTATTAATACTGCGTGTTTTTCTTTTTTCTGAGAAAAAGAAGAGATACTTAAAATTCCAATAAGTAAAGAGAGTGTTGTGTTTTTTAATAAATTCATATAAAAATAATTCTTTTATTTTTTATAAAGATGTTGTTAAAAAGAAATATAAATGCTCATTTGTTTATTAGGTGATGAAGGATAGTCTAGAAAAAGAGGTTGAAGAGAAATTAACCAAGTTATATTCTAAAGAAGCCAGACTTTATTTTAAAGCGAAAAATCCTTTCTATAAAAAAGAAAATTTTTCTGAAGATATTCGGGATTTTTTGGAATATTGTATTAAAGAAAGAAAGGAATGGGCAAAAAAACACCCAGATAATGAAGAATTTTGGGAATATGCTTCTTATTTAGGAAAAAAGATTATGTATTGGGGTAAAAAGTATTAAATTTAAAACCAATAGTTTTAAAAAAGAAAAGGCTTTTTTTATTTTATTAGGGAAATATCGTGAATCACTCGGATTATTTCATATTTACACTCAATTGCTTATTCACATAAGTGAAATGAAGCGGTATTTTTCTATTTTAGAATATGGAATCTTAGATTTCATTTTAAAATAAATAACTAAATAATATATAAAAAATGGCAAAAGTAAGTCCAGTTTCAATTAAGTATCTTATTCATGCAAACTTTTCAGTAGAAGGAGCTCTTGAAAAACCAGACGTTATAGGCGCAATATTTGGGCAGACAGAAGGACTTTTAGGAGCAGAACTTGATATGAGAGAGATGCAGAAAGAAGGAAAAATAGGAAGAATAGAAGTAGATCTTGAGAGAGATGGTAAAAGAACTAGTGGGAATATAAAGATTCCTACTGCTTTAGAACAATCAGAAACTTCTTTAATAGCAGCAGCTATAGAAACTATTGAAAGAATTGGTCCTTCTGATGCAAATATAGAAGTTGATAAGATTGAAGATGTCAGAGGAAGTAAGAGAGATTATATCCTTAATAGAGCTAAAAAACTCATGGGTTCTATAGATGGGGCCACTGATTCAAGAGATATATCTAATCAAATAAAATCTGCTTCTAAGGCTGCTTCAATTAGAGAGTATGGAAATGAAAAACTTCCTGCTGGAGATTTGTCTGGAAATGAAATTATTGTTGTGGAAGGAAGAGCAGATGTTGTTAATTTACTTCGTGCAGGAATAAACAATGTTATTGGAATGAGTGGAACAAAACTTCCTGATACAATAGCTGAATTAGGTAAGAAAAAAGAACTTACTCTTTTCCTTGATGGAGATCGTGGAGGAAAATTAATAGCTCAGAATGTTTTGGATAATGCAAATGTTAAGTATGTAGCTATTGCTCCTGATGGAAAAGAAGTAGAAGAACTAACAGGTAAAGAAGTTCTTTCTAACCTGAGAAAAAAGATTTCAGTTGAAGAATATAAGGAAAAATTTCTTAGAAACAACGGTTCTTCTAGAAATTATAGAAACAAAGGAAACTACAACAATAATAGAAATAGACAAAGAGAGTATGTATCTTCAGAGCAGAAGAAACAAACTGAAAAAGTTGAATTGACAGAAGATAAAAAAAAGAAACTTAAAGATTTAATGAAAAAAAATGAGGGAAGTGGAAAGACAATTTTGCTGAACAGTTCATTAGAAAAGATGAGGTCTGTTTCAACAAAAAGCCTAACACTTTCTTTAAAAAAATCCAAAGATGTACCTGCAGTGATTGTTATTGATGGGACTGTTACAGGCCCTATGTTAAAGACTGCGGAAAACGCTGGTTGTCAGATAGTTGTTGCAAGTAATTTTGCTACAACAGATACATCTCTTAAATTATTAAGTTTGTAATTTTTAATTATTTTTAATAAGGGGGGTTTTTCCCCTCGCTTTTTTTATTTTTTTTGAGAATGTAACTAAATGTTATTACAAAAAATAACATTTTTTCACTATTTGTCTATATTTATAGTTACTTTTGAATTATAATAAATTGTAATCACCATAAAGTTTATAAATAATATTGATGTATCTTTTATTACTATACAGAAAACATTGTTTTCTGTGTTACTAACTAAATAAAATGGTAGATAAAAACAAAATGAAGGCAAAAAACTTTATGGTTTTTTTCCTTGCAATAGCAAGTGTTCTTTTGATAGCATCAAGTGTTTCTGCAGCAGAATTGTCAACTATTGATTCTGTTAAAATTGACGGAATTGAAGCTTATGAAAATACTACTGCAAACCACAATCCAGCTATAACTGCTGGAGATAAAGTTGTTGTTGAAGTTTTATTCACAGCAACACAAAACACTTCTGATGTAGTTGTTGAAGCAACTTTAGAAGGGACTAAGGATAGCATTGATGCTGAAACGTCTTCCTTTACTGTTGAGGATGGAAGTGTTTATAAAAAGGTATTAGTGCTTAATGTACCTTATGAACTTGAAGACGAGGTTAGCAAAAATCTTGATCTTGAAGTTGAAATCAGGAGTGGTGGACTTGAAGATTCAGAAGAATACACATTAAGAGTACAAAGACCAACTTATGATGCAACTTTCATGTCTATAAGTTCTAGTAAGAATGTAGAGGCTGGAAATATTTATCCAGTTGAAATAGTTCTAAAGAACACTGGTTATAATGACCTTGATGACATGTATGTGACTGCATCAATCTCTGGTTTAGATGTTGAAAGAACTTTTTATCTTGGTGACATAGTTGCTTTAGAAGAATGCAATGAAGATTGTGACCTTGAAGATACATTAAGAGGAACTATTCACTTAGAAATTCCTTTTGATGCAACATCAGGAGAATACACTCTGGAAGTAAAAGGTAAGAACAATGATTTAGATGTTAGTGACAGCAAGAAAATTGTTGTTAATAATGATCTTCCAAAACAAGTTGTTGTTACTCAATCTGAAAAGAGTGTAAGTGTTGGTCAAGAAGCTACATATGAGTTAACTGTTGCTAACCCTACAAACAGTTTAAAGGTTTATAGAGTTGTTACAGAAACTTCTAAAGATGTATCAGCAAGTGTAGATAGCTCTGTTATTTCTATACCTGCTGGAACTACAAAGAAAGTTACTGTGACTGCAGAACCTGATACTGAGGGAGAATTTTCTCTTAAGGTTGGCATTCTTTCAGGAGATGGTGTTGTTGAAACAAAAAACCTTATCTTGAAAGCAGAAAACAAGTCTACAGACGGTTCAATTGTTGCTTTAGCAATTGCTTTGGCTGTAATCTTTGTAGTTTTACTTGTTGTGCTAATTGTATTGCTTGGTAAAAGACCAAAAAAACAATCTGAAGATTTTGGAGAAAGTTACTACTAATATTTGATTTTTTTATTTTTATTTTCTTTATTTGCTTTCTCCTTTTTCTTTTTTTATTAAAATGTTAAAAAGAATAAAAAATAACAAAGAGACTAAGAAAGAATCTCTTAATTACAATCAGTTAATGGATTTAATAAAATCTATTGATAAAAAGACAAACATTGATTTTGATATAGAATATATTAATTATTATCCAGAAAATCAATCAAGGTATTTTAGAGGAGTAAAACCTGATTTTATATCTAGGTTTGTTTCTAAAAATTTTAATCCTTCATCTAGGGAAGAATATTTTAATGCAAGTTATGAGGTTATTTTTTCAAAAAATAAAGAAGAGCATTATTTAGAGTTAGAAGAAGGAAAAAAAGAAACAGAAAAAATAAAAATAGGTAAAAAGAGAAAAGCATATCTTGAATGGATTGTTAATAAAGGAGATTAAAATATTTAGATTATGAGAATAGCTTTATTGCCCTTCTCCTTAAAAAAGGTAATTTCAATAATGATAATCCTGTATTGAATACAAAAGACCTATATTTTCCTGATTTCATTAAAAATCTTAAAATTGCTTCTTGTTTTCTTTTATTTCTTAATATTTTTTTTATTTTCTTTGGTTTATGATTTTTATTTAATATGATTTTAGCAACTTCCTCACCTGTTATTAATGCAGGGTATATTCCTTTCCCAGTAAAACCTGATGCAAAACCTCCTGCATCTCCTATTAGAAATATCTTATTAAAATCATATCCTTGATAATCATAATTAATAACCCCTATTTGCCTTTTTGATTTTGATATACTTATTTTCTTCTTTTTAATCCATTTATCGAAATTTTTAACCATATTTTTTGGTGAATAAAATTCAGGATTGCTTCCTGTTCCTATTGATGTTTTGTTTTTATGGGGAAAAACCCAAGAATACCATGATGATAGTTTAGGATTTAGAAAAAACTCCAATTTATCTTTTTTTTCTGGAACAAGATATTGAATCGCAATTCCTGCTTTTTTTGATGCTATCTCTAAATAACTTTTTACAATTGAACTAGAACCATCAGCTCCTACAAGATATTTGTAATTTATTTTCTTTTTATTTACCTTTATATGATTTCTTGCTATTTCTGAAACTCTTGCATTTGTTTTTATTTTTATATTTTTATATTTTTTTAATTTTTTTAACTGCCACTGCCCAAGTTTTTCTCTATCAACAGTATAAATAAAATTTTTCTTGGATTTAATTCTATGATTTTTAGAACCAGTGTGTATTATTATTTCATTAGAACTAAAATCAATTAATTTATTTGGAAGTTTCAAATATTTTTTATCTTTATCACCTATTCCTCCTGCACATACTTTTGGACCGATTTTTTTATTTTTTTCTAAAACAAGAACTTTTAATTTTTTTCCTCCTAATGTTTTAGCGCAATTTAATCCTGCAGGGCCTGCACCAACAATAATAACATCAAAATATTCCATTTTTATTATACTTTTAGGCTTGTTATTTTACTTATCCCGTCATGCATACTGACCCCATAAACATTAGTTGCATTTGTTATGATTTCATCATTATGGGTTACTATTATATATTGTCCTTTTTTCATGTATTTTTTAAGCAAATTAGCAAGTTTTTGAGAATTTCTTTTATCAAGTGCAGCATCTATTTCATCTAATACATAGAAAAAATAAGGATTTAGTTCCTGTATAGCAAATATAAGTGCAAGGGCCACAATTGTTTGTTCTCCTCCTGAAAGAGAAGTCACATCAAGATATTTTCCATGACCTGTTTTAACAACTATCCTCACTCCGCCACTAAAAGGCTCTTTCTTGTTTTCCAGTTCCAAGAAAACCTGTCCCTTTGAGCTAAGTTGAGTAAAATTCTTAGAAAAGAGTTCATTTAATTCTTTAAGAGTTTTCATAAATGTTCTTTTTTTCTTTATGTCAATTTCATGTATTACTTTAAGTATCTCTTGTTTTTCTTTTTCAACTGTTTCTACTTTTTGTTTTATTGCATCATATTCTTTTTTAATCTCTTCATAGGTATCTAATGCCCTTAAATTAACAGAACCTATATTGGATAGAGTGTGTTGCGTTTTATGGAGTTTTTCAGTTAGTTTTTCTTTTGAAGAATTTATTATATTTGCTTCAGGATAT
>DATFJM010000069.1:0-3909 GCA_035269225.1 Candidatus Nanoarchaeia archaeon | reverse complement strand
CTTTAGAATAACCTAACATATCACAAGCAACTTGATTGACCTCTACAAATTTTCCAGGTTCCCCTTTTTCACCAATTTCATGTAAATATAAAGCATCATTTACATTATCAAATATCTGTTGGAATCTTTCTTTCTCAAATTTTAATAACTCTTCTTTATCTTTTCTCTCTATTTCTGCTGCTGCCCTAGAAGTAATAATTTTTAACAAATCCTTCCATTTAACCGGAAGTTTTTCAAATTTATTTTTTGAAATAACCCATAAAATCCCCTTTGTTTTTCCATTTTCTTTTCTAATAGGAGCTCCTAAATAACCCTCTACTCCAAGTTTTTTTAGATCCTTGTCTTTAGGAAATTTCTTAGTAACATTTTCTCTGTAAAGAGAAATTCCTTTCTCAGTAATTTTTTCACAAGGGCTACCAGAAAGAGGGTATTCATAATTTTCTACTTTTTTTTCATTCAAAAACATAGAAATTGAAGAAACCATTTTCTCATCTTCACTTAACCTTCCTACAAAAGCTCCATCTGCATCAAACCAATCAACTAATTTTTTTACAAGAGAATCAAAAAATTCTTCTCCTGTAGTTTCTGATGTAATATCTACTAATCTTTGTAAAGAATCTTCTCTCTCTTTCCTCTGAGTAATGTCTTGTAATGTCTCTATAGCACCTGTTATCTCCCCCTTTGAGTTCTTAATTGGTGATGCAGTAAAGAAAATCCATCTTTCTTTACCTCCAATATTCTGAAAAAAATCTTCTGCTTTATAAGCCCCTTTAATAAGAGGAAACTTCTTCCACTTATCTTGATAGTATTTGTTAAATTTTTCTTCAGAAGCTTCATCAACAATAAGATCAGCCAAAACAGGTCTTTTTTTATTATAAAAAGACTTCCATTGTTTTTTTGTTCCTTCAATTTCCTCTCTTGAAATTCCAGTCAATTTTTCACAAGCCTTGTTCCATCTAATAACATTATGTTCTTTATCTATAACAAAAGTAGGAACTGAAATCCCCTTAAAAATTTGGGAGAGTCTTTTCTCACTTTCTTTTAATTTTTCTTCTTGTTTCCTTTTCTTTGTTACATCCATGCCTGAGCTTAAAGTGCCTGTTACCTTTCCTTCACTATTAGTAAAAAATCTATTCTTCCAATTTATAATTCTCTCTTTACCTGATTTAGTTAACACAGGATTTTCGTAATTCTTAGCAAAACTTTTTTTCTTGATTGCTTCCTTATGAATATTTCGAATTTCTTTTCTAAATCTTTTAGGAATAAAGTTATCTAACCAATTTTTTCCAATGATTTCTTCTTTATCATATCCTAAAATTTCTGTAGCCTTTCTATTAGCTTCTATAACATTTCCTTCAATGTCCAATCCTAATATCATTACTTCTGCTGTCTCAAGATACCTCTTAATTCTCTTTCTCTCCTCTTCGATTTTTTCTCTTTTTTCCTTTCTATCTAATACTCCTGCAATTATCTCTCCGACTATTCTAAGCAGATTTATAATTTCCCCAGACCACTCTCCTTCTTTTTCAATCCAGTCAAATCCTATAAGTCCTTTGAGATTATTGTTTGAAACTAGAGGAACTACGAGCAATGACTTGATATTTTGTTTTTTCAAATGTTTTCTAAATGTTTCTGTTTCAGAAGGTAATTCAGATAACTTTGAAACTCTAATAGTCTCAAAATTCTTAATCTTCTTCATCATCCAGGGAAACTTAGGGGTTGATAATTTCTGTAAGTTGTCTTTTTGTGGCTCAACATCTTCAGCAGTCCATTCATGCGTATTATTCATATTTTTCATATCATCACTAAACTGAAAAATATAACTACGACCTGCTTCAGAAAACCTTCCTATTTTCTCTAATACATTCTCTAATTGTTTATCAATGCCCTCTTCTCCGGTATTTATTAAATTATTTGAGATTTCAGATATAATTCTCTCCAATTCTTCTTTGTGTTTTAACTGCTCTTCTGCCTTCTTCCTGTCTGAAATATCTCTGAACAATCCTACTGCTATCTTCTCACTTTCCAGCTCAATTATAGAAGTAGAAATACTAATAGGTATTTTCTTGCCTTGTTTAGTAAGTAGTCTGGTTTCATATCTCATTGATTCACTCTTATTATACTTTTCAAAAACTTTCATAGATTCTTCCCTAATTTCTTTGGGATGGAGATATTTTGGATGCATTCCAATAATCTCTTCTTTATTGTAACCAGTTATATCTAATGCTTTTTTATTACAATCTGTAATCTTTTTCTCTCCAATATCAGTAATAAATATAGCATCTGCAGAATTTTCAAATAAATTTTCAAATTTTTTTTTCTCTTTTTCAAGATCCTGCATAATATTAAGAAGAGCTTCTGGTTTTAAACTAGTGTTTTTTGAAATTTCAGAACTTTCTTTCTTAACCATTTTCTCTAATCTTCTTTATTTTTTTAATTAATTTGTCTTTCTTTTGAGTTGCTTCTATATTGTATTTCTTTGCCATTTTTTGCAGTTCCTTATAATCCAGACTCTCTAAACCCCTTTCTTTTGCTTTTTCTTCAGCTTTAACCTGTTCTATTTTTTCCATATCAAATGAAGGCTCTCTTCCAATTTCTTTCTCTAGTTGGTTTATTTTTTCTTTTAATTCAATCATCTTTTCTTCTCTTCCTGAAGAAAGTCTTGCAAAATCTTCAAGTTGTTCTGTTTTTTCTCTTAATTTTTCTTCTGGTCCTGAAATTCTCCTTGCAATAAAATAAATTACTATAAAACCTATTATAACAGACAAAAAAATAACTAAATAAACATCTTTTCTTAAATTAATTAAAGGTAATAAGATTTCTTCTACTTCATATTCCAAAATAAAAGACCATCCTCTCCCTTCATATTCCCTATATCCTTCAGAATGAGCATGAACTAGGAGGATTTCTTTTCCTTCTTTGTTTTCAGTCTTAATCCATTTTTTACATTCTTCTCCTTCAGGAGCTTTTTCCTCTTTTCCACAAATTGCATAAGGAAATTTTTCAAAAGAATCATAATCTGCTGTTGAATGAATTATCTCTCCTTCATTATTAACTAAATGTGCCTCCATTTCTTCTCTTGATCCAGAAAAATGTTTTAATTCTTCTTTTTTTATATTTTCAACAATTCCCATAAATTTATCAGCATCCAGAACAGCTTTCAAAATCCCTTGAAAATTCCCTTCCTCGTCTTCTATTTTTACAACCAAATCCATAGCCATTACTCTCCCTGCTGAAGCATCTATTCTCACATCTCCTGCATAAAATCCTTTCTTCTTTGCCTGTTTCCACCAATTTTCATCTGCTTGATAATAATCAGAAATCTTTCCTGACATTCCTGCGACTACTCCATATTTATTTGTAACAAATACTTCAGGAAAAGGAGATTGTTTATGCAATTCAATGTAAGTCTTCTCTATTTGAATCTCGTTTAAGATTTTATTAGATAAATCATTCTCGTAAATTTCCCTCATAAAACCTGTAAGATTTTCTGATTCTTGCCACTCTTTGTCTTTTTCTTGTATATAATCTTCCCTTTCCTCCTCAGACATGTTTTCAAAAAAAGAATTTGATTCTTTAAGAGCCCTATTATTTCTCAGAACCCATGCATCTTTTTGTACCTGGTCTAATTCTCCATTAACAATACCCATATCAATTTCCCTCATTGCTTCCTGAGCAATAGCATGTCTAGAAGAAATTAGTTCATTTTCCAGAGCATTTTCAGAATTATCTAGTATAATCATGGCTGCAATAATGCCCAAAGCAACAAGAACTAAAAACCCTAACAATATCTTAAGCCATAATTTCATTTTAAAAACCTCTAACTTTTTTCAGTGAATTCCTCTCCAAGCTTAAAAAATCCAAACTCATTGTTTATTAGAAGAGCCCTTCTTTTTTGGTTTTTTATTT
>DATFJM010000068.1:0-4420 GCA_035269225.1 Candidatus Nanoarchaeia archaeon | reverse complement strand
TGGCATTTTTCACATAGATTTTTCCCTGATTTTGTTTTTCTTATGTTTTCAGGGCTAAAAAATTCACCACAATCTGAGCACATTTCTGCACATTTTTTACATATTTCCTGCTTGTGAAATGATTCTTTCATAAAATGATTAGAACACTTTGTCTTTCTACAAACAGGACATCTTTTAACACAATTTTTACAAACAGTCTTACCACAATCTGGGCATTTAAATGTAGGGCATTTTTTACAAAGTATTTCTCCACACTCTTCACACCTAAAACCACATTCTCTACAAATCAAGTGTCCTGAAGAGCATAGGATTATCTCATTTAGTTCTTTTTGACATACATCACATTTCACACCTGAGATTTTATCTTCTAAAACATTGTATTCTATATTTACTAATCTCTTCATATTTTGAGGTGTTTTAAAATAAACCCTATATTGTATTATGGGGGAACATATTATTGTTGTATTTATGAGTTTGTTTTTTATATTAAGAGAATGTTTTTGTATTTCTTGTTTTATTGAAGAGTTTTTGTCTTTTTCAAGTTCTTTTTTCCTTTCCTCTGAACTAAGTTCTTCTATTTGTTCTCTTGTTTTTATTATTTTTTTACTGTTTTTTTCTCCTGGTTCAAGATCATCTAATTGCTTTTTTAATTTTTCAAGATTTTTTTTATCATCTTTTAATTGTTCAATATAATGGCTTTCTATTCTTTGCTTTTCTTTTTCAAGGTTTTCACTTAACTTTTGTTTTAGAGAATTAGTTTTTTCCTGTATTTTTTCTTTTAGTTTGTTTTTTGCAGCTTCATAATCTTTTTCGAAATTAAGTTGTTTTAAATCCCTCTTTTTTCCTTCTTCTGTTTCATATTTTGAAATATCAAAATCAATAACTTCTCCATTATTGGATTTTACAAAAAGTTTTGTGATTTCTTCTTCTTTTTTATTAAGATACTGAAAAGTTGTTAAAAAAGTAAATCTTTCAAGATATTCATATTCATTTTTTGATGATATCTCTGAAATCTTGCAGTTTCTTAGGGTAAATCTGTCTTCAATAATCTTTCTGGGTTTTTCTTCAAATTTTATTTTTAATAAAGTGGTTTCCCCCTTATTTTCAAGAAATTTATTTATGCAACTTAAAATATAACTCCCTTTTGTTACATATTCTCCATTTGAAATGTTTTCTGATTCATTAAAATAAAAATAATAGGGCTCTTCTTTTCCATAGAATTTTGCAAATCTTTTAGGAACATTTTGTATTTTTAATATTCCTTTTTCTTCAAGATTTTCAGGAGAAGGTTCATAAGAAACATCACATCCAAGGTTCTGAAAAAACTTTTCTACAAATTTTTTTATTTTTTCTTTTTCACTCATTGTCTAAAACCTTTTTATTAAAGTCTTCTTCCTCTTTATAGTTTTCTATTTCTTTTTGTATTATTCCTGAAATTTCATTAACTTCTTTTGAAAATATATTTAAATTATTCCTTGAATTAAGAAAAGAATTCATTAGTTTTTCTTCAATTTTATTATTTCCTTTATCTGTATTTCCATCTAGGCCCAAATTAAATAATATGATTGGTAACTCGCCTATAACTAAACCAACACAACACATTTTATTTATTATTAAATCAACAACATATTCTTCCATTGTATCTTTTGTTGCGAAACTATAGACATTAATATCTCTTTCCTGTCCTATCCTATCTAAACGACCAATTCTTTGTTCAACAGACATAGGATTCCAAGGTAAGTCATAATTTATTATGTTATTACAAAATTGAAAATTTAACCCTTCTGCTCCAGTATCTGTACAAATCATAACATCCGCCCCCCTCCGGAATTGCTCTATTCTCTCTGATTTTTCTTGCCTATTTAAATCACCTGTAAATTCAACTATATTAAAATTAAATTGTTTAAAATTCTCTACAATATATCTTAAGGTTGTTGGATGTTTTGTAAAAATAAGCATTTTAGGGTTTTTCTGGGTTTCTTTAATATTTTTAACTAATTCAACAAGTTTTTTCATTTTAGAATCAATTCCAATGGATTTGTATCTTTCAACAATGTTCTCACTTATTTCTCTTGTTGTATGGTGGTATTTTGGATTATTTGCTATTTTGGAAAGCGTTTCAATTGCAGATTTAGAAGAAGAAGTTATTTTTGGAAGAATTGAATAAACAACTAAACTCCCATCTATTGAAGAACCGTCTGCAGAAAAATATTGCTCTTTTAATAATTCACTCATATCTTGATATAGCTGATATTCTTCATCAGATAATTCAACAGGGATTATTTTTGGAACTCTCTTTTTGTATTCTATACCTGCAAGTTTTCTTGTTCTTCTCACCATTACTTCTTCTAATTTTCCTTTAAGTTCTTTTTGATTAAGGGGATGTCTCTTATTTCCTTTTTTTAAAAATTTCTTTTTAAACTCTCTTAATGTTCCCAGATGTCCTTTTTTCAGGAGATGGAGTAAATTATATAATTCAATTAAATCATTTTGAAAAGGGGTAGCTGTTAATCCTAAAAATCTCTTTTTTTGTAATTTATTTACAAACCTCCATCTTACAGTGCTTCTTGCCTTAAGTTTATGGGCTTCATCTACAATTAATAAATCCCAGGGAATTTCATGCGCTTTTTTATGTCTAAACTCTGATTTCTTTTTATCAAATATCTTTACTCTATCTAAAGAAGCTATCGCTTTGTTAAGATTTTTTTGTTCCCACTGATTTTCATTTTCAACAACATTAAAATCAAGATTAAATTTTTCTTTTAATTCTTCTTTCCACTGGTTAACCAAAGAAGGAGGGGTTAAAATAAGTATGTTTTTTACAAAACCTCTTTGAATACATTCTTTTATTATTATTCCTGTTGTGATTGTCTTTCCTAAACCTACCTCATCTGATAACAAGGCAGTGCCGTTTAAATCTCTTAGAATTTTTAAAGCTCCTTCAGGTTGATGAGGGAGATTATATTTTAGTTTTTCTTTTATTTCATCATATGAAATCAATCTTTCAATTTCATTTTCATGAGATATTTCTTCACTGTCTAATTTTAAGTTAAGCAATTCCTGTGATTCAAATTGTTTTTTTTCTATTTTTTCAAATAAATCTTCATCTTCATCATCAAATGATTCATTAACAATTATGTCCTCATTATTTGCTTTATTGTCTTGGTTGTGTTTTTGTTTTTCCTTTTGTTCTTGTTTATTACTTTCAGTTTTAGGATTATCTAATTCAATATTAATATCTTCATTCATTTTTCCTCTTTTTATTATACTCTCTTTTCAACATTTTTAACTAAATCAGGCTATTTTATCATAATTTTATAGCCATTATTTTAGAAGCAAAATATTCTTATGATTAGAGGTTTTTAAAAATATGGGGGATGTGATGAATAAAAAAGAAAAAAGATTTATATATTTGTATAAATGAGTTTTTCTATGAATAGTGATATTGAACCTCTTCCTTTTTATAAGGAACCGATGTATTATACAGGATTAGTTGCCCTTGTGTTTGTGGGATTATTCATCTACTCTATTTTTGGAGGAAGTTTTTCATCAAATTGGATAACAGTATTTATTCTTGCTACATTGGTTTTTGGAGGATTAACTTATTTAATGTGGAAAACCAAATGTCCTAAATGTAAAAGACCTTTTGTAAAAAAAGAAAAACCAGAATGGAAAGAAGATTTAGGCATTAGAAAAGAACCATATAAATATCATTCTAAAATCTACCAATATTCAGACGGAACTACTGAAAAAGTTCCAGGAAGTGAAAAAACAATAATGAGAAATAGAAAATATGATAGGCATTATTATATTTGTAAAAAATGCGGTCATGGTTCTGGAAAAGAATGGGATGAAAAAAAAGGCAAATGGTTAGGAGAAGAGCCAAAACCTAAGATAATCAAAGTAAAAGGAGACTCTGCGGGTTTTGGCCTAGATGAAGACAAGAAATCAAACAAAAAGAAAAGAGTCCCTATAAAAACTAAAGTTAAAAGAGAAATTTTTGAAAGAGCAGACAACACTTGTCAACATTGCGGAGAAAATACTGCTTTAGATATACACCATATAGATGAAAATCCTTCCAATAACAGAAAGAATAATTTGATTGTTTTGTGCCCTAACTGTCATAGAAAAACCAAAAGTATACCAAAAAATGTTTTGAAGAACGAAGCTCTAAAACCTTATAAAAAATCAAAAACAATCAACATCTATAAAAAATAAATTTTAAGAATTACTTGGATTTTCATTACTATTACTTTCTCTTGAATTTTCTTAAAACTTTTTCTTCTCAAAAGCCTGCTCGGATTTTTCACTGTTATTGCTTACATTGTTACTCTCCGCAGACTTTTTCTTCTCAAAAGCCTGCTCGGATTTTTCACTGTTATTGCTTACATTGTTACTCTCCGCAGACTTTTTCTTCTCA
>DATFJM010000067.1:0-6344 GCA_035269225.1 Candidatus Nanoarchaeia archaeon | reverse complement strand
TTATGCCCATGAACTTTTGTCTGGAGGAGGAACAAACCAGGATTTAAAAGTTGCTTCGATGATTGGAAATGATGTTACAACTTATATTAATCCTAATTCTGCAGATGCATGGATAATGGAAGAACCAAGTAAAAGAGGTGCAGGACAGGTTAATAGGGTTATAGAACAAAACAGGTCTAAATTTGGAGATAAGATGAATCCTTTTGCTGCAGCATTAACACATCAGGTTTATAGGTCAGAAGAATTTTTGAGATTCAGGAAACCTATTAGAGAAAATGGAAAAAATGTTGTAAGGAGCAGAAGTGAAGAATCTGCTTGTTATCAAATTTATAATAAGAAGTTTTTACCAGAGGGCATAAAAATGAAAGATTATTTAAGACTTCCAGGACACGATGTTGCTTTTTCTAACCCTCCTACAAATATATTTGTTGTTTGTGGTCCAAAAGACTGGAAAGAAAAGGATTATCTTGATTTAAAAAAACAACGTTCAGATGGAAGAGGGACAGATGATTATGAATCTAATGCAGGCTATCAAGTTTTAGTTAATAAAAGATATGCAACAGACTGGTTGGAGAATTTATATAAAAAGGCATCCAAACTTTATGGGGGAGGATTACCTGAAATTACAAGATTTAGTATTTATGATTCAAAAGAAGAAATAAAAGAAAAAATGAATAATAAGCTTGAACAGTTGATTAATAAAAATAATTACTAATATTAAGGGATTCTTTACTTATCCCAGTTCTTAATAATTTGTCTTGCTTTTTCATATTCTTTACTATTCCATATGTCCATTTTCTTCCATTTTCTGTGAGAATCAATATCCCAATATCTTAATAAACTTAAATCAAAATGGTAAGTTTTTATTCCTGCATCATAAAAGTGTTTCATTGATTTCTCAAATTCTTTGAGGTCTTTGGATTTTACAATATATGGTTTTTTAAAAAATACTCTTTCTATTCCATATGGTTCAAGATTCTTTGCACAATTAGGACAAGGAGATATTGTTGTATAAAGATCTAGTTTAGAAGAGTTTATTTTGTTTAAATGTCCCAGAGCATTCATTTCAGAATGTATCCCAATACATTCTCCACTATCAAGAGATTCTTCATATTTTAGTCCATTGTTCTCTTTTGAACATCCTTTTTCAAGGCAATTATAATTTCTTTTTGGAGAAGCACCATTATAACCTGTTGCAACAATATTGTTGTTTTGGGTTATTACTGTTCCAGAACTAACAAACCAGCATGAAGATCTTCTTGAATTTTTTATTGCTTGACCCATAAAACTTTCATCCCACGAAGGCCTTTTTCCAAGAGGATTTTCTTTTATTGTTTTTACATTGTATGTTTTTTTAATGTGGTCTATTTCTTTTTCTAATTTTTCTGATTCAGGACTTTTTCTGTTCATCAATTTTCTAAAAGAATTTTTTGTTTTAAAGAATTTGTATTCTAAAATAAATATTTAGTATTTTCCAGTACTTCCAAATCCTCCTTCACCACGAGTAGATTCTGAAAGTTTTTCAACTTCCTGAATTTCTGCTTCTGGAAGAGGCAACAACATTATTTGACCTATTCTTTCTCCTACTTCATAAGTATCTTCTTTATTTTCTTTTCCATTTTTTTTATTTTCTTCTGGTTTTTGTTTTGCGAATCTTAATTTTAATTCTCCTCTAAAACCTGAATCCAAAATACCTACAGAATTCTTCATTATTAAGTCTCTATTAGTTATACTGCTTCTTGGAAAAACTAAAAGAACATAGTTTTCTGGTAATTCAAAAGCAAGACCTGTTGTATATTCTACATATTTTTCAGTTTCTTTTTTATTTGTAGCATATACATCCATGCAAGCATCTCCTTTATTTTTATAAAAAGGAAGTTTTGCTTCAGGTACGAGTTTCCTTACTTTTAGTTTCACCATTTTTATTATGTTTTTATTTCTGTTTTTTCTGAATAAGGTTTAATTATTTTTTTTAATTCTTTGAGATAGGGCTCTTTGGTATTTTTTTCATCCTTGTATTTTTCTGACATCAATTTTCCTGAATTATGAAATCCTTGTAGTGAGAATTTTTTTATTTTCTCTTTTCTATTAATAGATTCTTTTACCCATTTAATCATTTCTTTGACTTTTTCTTTATTATGATGGGATATTAAGATAGTTGTCCTAAATTCATAATCTTTAAGTTTTTTAGAATTTGCAATTATGTTAATGCTTTTTTCTATTTTTTTAATGTCAATTTTTGAATTTGTGAGATTTTGATATTCTTGAGGGATTGTTTTTATATCCATTGAAATAAAATCTATTAGGTTTTCTTTTAGAAATTCATTTAATTTTTCAGGGAAGCTCCCGTTTGTATCTATTTTTACCTTATACCCTAACTTTTTTATTTTTTTTATAAATTCTTTTTTAAGAGTAAGGAGTGGTTCTCCCCCTGTAAAACAAACCCCTTCAAGCTGGTTTTTTCTTTTTTCTAAAAATTCTAACACCTCTTTTTCTGAAATATCTTTGGTTTTTTGTTTGGATTCAATTTCTTTTTTAACTAATTCAGGATTATGACAAAAACCACATCTAAAGTTACATCCAAATAAAAAAATAGTGCATGCTATTTTTCCAGGATAATCAATTAGAGTTGTTTTTTGTAAGTGCTTTATTTTCATTTTATGTTTTAAAATCAAATAAAAAATAACCTTATTCGGTTTTGAATTCTTTTCTTTGTTTAAACTCTTCTTGTTTTCCAATGTTCCATTGGTCTACAGGTCTTAGATAACCCACAACTCTTGAATACACCTCACATTTTGTTCTTTGTTTTTTTTCTGTCATTTTTACCTCCTTTTGTTTTTTATTGGTTTTGTACGCTATCTTTTTTTGAAAAGATGATTTTTTACCCTCTTTTGTTTGGATTCTATATCTTAATTCACTATTTTGTTTTTTCTGTTTTTAGTTTTTCTTCAGTTCTTACATAATTTTGACCAAGTCTTTCATTGTTTCTTTGCTTTTCTATTGTTGTTTCATATTTTCCATTTTCTTTATTCTCTTCTTCTATTTCTGCATCGCATTTTGGGCAATACTCATGTTCCCCTGGAATATACCCATGTATTGGACATATAGAAAAGGTAGGAGTTATTGTAAAATAAGGAAGATGGTATTTATGAGATATTTTTTTTACTAGTTGTTTAACAGAATCTTTGTTGAGCTTTTCACCTAAAAATGCATGAAAAACAGTGCCTCCAGTATATTTTGTTTGTAATTCATCCTGGAGATCTAGGGCTTCAAATAAATCTTCAGTGTGCCATACAGGTAATTGTGTAGAATTTGTATAATAGGGTTTTGCATTATTTTCTTTTACTTGTTTTTCATTTGCAACTTTTATTTTTCCTAATTTCTTTTTATCTAATCTTGCAAATCTATGGGAAGTTCCCTCGCCTGGAGTTGCTTCTAAGTTGTATATATTTCCTGTTTCTTCTTGATATTCTTCTAATTTTTTTCTCATGAAATCAAGTATTTTTATAGCAAACCTATTTCCTTTTTGTGTTGTTATATCTTCATCTTCTATAAAATTTTTTATTGCTTCATTCATTCCTAACAATCCTATTGTTGAAAAGTGATTTTGCCAATATTTTCCAAACCTCTTTTTCACTTGTCTTAAATAAAATTTTGAGTAAGGATAAAGACCTTTTTCTGTAAAGGATTCAACTGTTTTTCTTTTTATTTCTAGAGATTCTTTAGCTAAATCCATTAACTCTTCTAATTTTTGTAAAAATTCTTTTTCATTTTCTGAAGTATATCCTAGTCTTGGGAGATTTATTGTAACTACCCCTATAGAACCTGTTTGAGGATTTGCACCAAATAATCCCCCTCCCCGCCTTCTTAGTTCTTTTTGATCCAATCTAAGACGGCAACACATACTTCTTGCATCTTCAGGATTCATGTCAGAATTTACAAAGTTTGAAAAATAAGGTATTCCATATTTTGAAGTCATTTCCCAGATTATATCATATTCAGGATTTTCCCAATCAAAATCTTTTGTTATATTATAAGTGGGAATAGGAAATGTAAATGGTCTACCAGAAGCATCTCCTTCTATCATAACTTCAGCAAATGCTTGGTTAAACATATTCATTTCTTTTTGAAATTCTTTATATGTTTCTTTTTGAGGCTCCCCTCCTATTATAACAGGTTCACTTTTCATATAATTTGGAACTTTTAAATCAAGAGTTATATTTGTAAAAGGGGTCTGAAAACCAACTCTTGTTGGAACAGCCATATTAAAAAGAAATTCTTGCATTATTTGTTTTACTTGTTTATAATCAAGATTGTCATATCTTATAAAAGGAGCCATATAGGTATCCATATTTGAAAGTGCTTGAGCTCCTGCTGATTCTCCCTGAAGAGTATAAAAAAAGTTTACAATTTGTCCTAAGGCAGATCTTAGGTGCTTGGCAGGTTTACTTTCAACTTTACCTCTTGCTCCTGTGAATCCTACTAATAATATATCTTTTAAATCCCACCCAACACAATAAGCCCCTAAAATACCAAGGTCATGAATATGTAAGTCACCATTTTCATGTGCAAGTCTTATTGCTTCTGGATAAATTCTTCTCATCCAGTAATTCCTTATTATTTTTGTAGAAATATAATTATTTAATCCTTGTAATGAAAAACCCATATTAGAATTTTCTTTTACCATCCAATCATTTAAACTAACATAATCGTCAACAACCTCTATTGTGTCAAAAAGACCTTTAACATTTCTTAATTCTTCATGGGATTTTCTATATAGTATGTAGGCCTTTGCAACTTTTGCATGTCCATTTTCAATTAATCTTTTTTCTACAAGATTCTGAACTTCTTCTACATCTGGAATAGTTCCTCCGGGGTATCTTTTATCTAGAATTTCTTTAATTTCTCTGGAAAGTTCTTCTGCTTTTTCTTTATCTCTTCCTCCGACTGCTTTTGCAGCTTTCCATATAGCTTTAGTTATTTTTTCTGGATAAAAAGGTGCAATACTTCCATCCCTTCGTCTTATTTTATCAACCATTTTATGTTATTTTTTAATTAACCACATTTAGAATACCCACATTCTGGATTAATACATTTGAGACATCCTTCTTGATTTGTAAGGGTCATTTGTTTACAACTAGGACATTTTTTCATTCCTTTATTTTCTTCATTATTTTTTCTCTCCTCTTGTTTTTTCTCATTGTTGTTTTCTTTTTGGTTCTTTTCTTCTTTATCTTGTTCTTTGTTTTTTTTGATATAATCTTTCCAGCCTCTTCCTAGTTTTCTTACTTTGTCTGAAATTTTTTCTCCAAATTCATACAAATTTTTTTTACCATTAAAGAAGTCATGCATATTGTCTTTACTTGCTACTAAATATTTAGTTAGTGCTTTTGAAAATCCTTGTTCCATTGATTCTATTGATCCGTCTCTTGACATTGTTGCCTGACCAGAACCAATCCCTTCTAGTTGTTCTATTATTTTTTCTAATTTCCCCCCGCTTCTTAACCAAAGAGAAGTCATCCTTCCCATCCCTTCCATTGTCGCAGCTTCTGTTTCACCTGCATTACCAATTGTTCCAAAAGTCTCCACAACTTTATAATTAGATGGATCTATTTTTGCAAATATATGCATGTTTCCAAATGGTGTTTTTTGTCTTATTCCCACTGCAGGCATTATCTCAGGTACTTCTGCAGGGTTTTCCATGTCTCCTTTTGGTATTTGAAATTTATTTTCTTTCTTTTTTGCTTCTAAAACCTGAACATCTTTTGCACCATCCCTGTAAATTGTTGTTCCTTTTAATCCATTTTTCCATGCTAGCTTATATGCATTTTTAATGTCTTCTACAGTTGCATCTTTTTTCATGTTTATGGTTTTACTGACAGCATTATCTGTGCCTTTTTGAAAAGCTGCCTGCATTAATATATGGTCTTTATATGACATTTCATGGGAAGTTCTAAATGCTTCTTGCATATCTTTTGGAACTTCTTTTATTCCTTGTACACTTCCTCCGTTTTCTTCAATTTGAGGCAAGATTTTTTCTAAATTTAGGCCTCTTTCTTTTGCTTGTCTTTCAAATTCAGGCACAACATATTTTAGGGTGTCTCCCCCTCTTATGTTTTTTTGATACCCTATTAAAAAGAAAGGTTCAATTCCACTATTAACATCATACAACATAGATATTGTTCCTGTTGGGGCAATAGTTGTTCTTTGGACATTTCTTACCCTATTCTCAGGATTTCCATCATCATATAAACTTCCTTCAAATGCAGGAAAAACCCCCTTTTCTTTTGCAAGCTCTGCAGAAGCTTGTTTTGATTTCTCAGAAATATTTTTCATAATTTTTT
>DATFJM010000066.1:0-2241 GCA_035269225.1 Candidatus Nanoarchaeia archaeon | reverse complement strand
TAGATTCTAAGAAATGTTAACCTTTCTCAACCCAACTCCAATAACTACCAGTAAAACTACCAGTAAAAACCCCGGCCAAAACCCAGCCAAAAACCCCCCACAACCCTCCCAAAACCAAAAACACATAAATTTCTCTATCCTAATAATATAAGCAATCAATGAATGTTTTTTGATTGTGCGTATGGTCCCTGGTAATCTTTTGGTTGCCAGAAGGTTTTTTCTATGCTTTTCTTTCTTGTTATTATTTCAAAAACGGTCAAAAAATTGCTGATAATGATAGGTTTTTTATATATCATCTATACTATTTTTTATAAACATCATTATTATTTAGTATAGAACATAGAAAGTTTTATAAATTATGTTGTACTTTAGTAAGTATGAAAAATAAAAAAGAGGGTTATTTCTAATGGCAATGAAACAAAGTAGAAAAAACTCCCAGGAAATAAAGAACGAAATTCTTTCTCAATTAGACAAACAACCTCTTTCTGTTGAACAATTACGTAAAAAAATTAAAGATTCAAATTGGTCTACAATAAATAAATATCTTGAAGAGTTAAAAAAAGATGGCTATGTAAGAGAAATTATTTCAACAGATAAAATAAAAATTTATCAAAGAATTGTAGGAGATACTTATTTTGATATTCCAATAACAGAAAAACAAAGAAAGAAATTCCACACATTATTTCACATGATTCTTGAAGAATATAAGAAAAAGGGCAAAGTCCCTACTAAAACCCATGTTGCAAAATGTGCAATACATGTAATTGATAACAAAAGATCTGGGTTAGATGACTTGCCTATAGTTTGGTATCTTTATGGAATGATGCCCTTAATGGCAATTGACATTTCAAAACAATATCAAAAAGAAGAAACATTTCCTCATGAAAAAAATATCAAAAAACTGATCATGGAATTTATTAATGAGAACAGTTACAAAAAATCTAGTGAGATTCAAAAAGAACAACATAGGAAATATAAAGAAGAGATGTATGTTGCATTAGACAACATCTTAAATGTTTTAAATAAATCTCAATTTGAAAATAAGGAAGTAATAAAGTATCTTGATGAACTTTTTATTTCTTGCCCAACAGAGGAAGATTTTTTAGAGGTCTTTGATTTATTAGAGGATGTAATATCGATCATAAAAAAACTAGATATAATAGGAATATCGTTTCAGGATTATAGAAAACAGATTTTCCAGTTATTAGATTCCTTATGGAAAGTAATATCTGTTTACAAATTATCAAGAAGTATTTTACAAAAAAATAATATAATGAGTAAAGAAACTCTTTTTGGTTTTTATTTAAATGGGGCAATTGAAGATAGAAAAAGATCCCTTAAAGAATCTTTTTCAGAAATTAATTCAATTTATTTAAATGCACTTGCTAATTTTGATCCAGAAAGCATAAGGCTTTCTAATGAATCAAAAGAAGTAGCAAGAATAATGGAAGATTTTATATAAAATGGAAAATTTCTTAGATACAAATATTATATTTCATTATTCAAATTATACAAAATCTTCAAGTAACATTATTGAAAAATGTTATCTTTTTATCACAAATAAAAAAGGTTCTTTTATTTTATGTTATGCAGTGTTGTCTGAATTAAAAAGCATTATTAGAGATAGAAGTAGATTATTTAAAGCAGTAATAGAAAAAATCAAGAATCCAGACTATTCTTTAGAAAACAGTAAATTAGTTCCTCCAAGGAAGACTGGAGAAGCAAGAAAATTATATAGAAAATTTAAAGATCAACCTGTAGAAAAGGTAAGGCACATATTAGATAATCAAAGAAAAAAATCAGAAATAAGGATTGAAAAATTTCTCCAAACACAAGTTGATGAAAAGGTAATTCCTATAGAACAGATTAATAATGATTTAGTTAAGAAAATTCATGAAATAATATCAAATCATGCAGATTGTAAGATCATGGCAAGTGCCTTACAATTACAAAAAGAGAGACCTGTTTTTTTATTTGTTACAGCAGATAATGATTTTGATCCTAATGGATATAAATACCTAAAAGAACATTTTGAAATCAATTATCCTAAGGAAAAATGCAAATTTCCAGAATTACTTAATCTCATTTATTCTAAATGAATTTTCCCCAAACCACTATTTCAAAAACGGTCAAAAAATGATTGAGTTTTTAATAATGTATTAAAACCAAAACATTTAAATATCTTTATACATTAAAATGTATAGGTATTTATAAATGGTTATACACAAAAATGTATAGAAA
>DATFJM010000065.1:0-14816 GCA_035269225.1 Candidatus Nanoarchaeia archaeon | reverse complement strand
TTCTATTCCTTTTTCTTGTGCTTTTTTCAATATTTCTGTTTTCTTCTTCTTCCCCATTTTCCCTATAATGCCAATGTAATCCTTGCCTTTTTTAGAAAGAATTTCTAAATCACTTATGGTGTTTATTTTTAAAGGATATTTACCATTGATTTTTTCTTTTACTGATTTTTCTTTTTCATAGCCCACACTTACAACTTTAGGGTAACCTTTTCTTTTCTCTCTCATTTTATTGTCTCTTCCTTTAGGCCTTCTCCATACTTGCTTATTTTTTCTTTTCTTTCCAAGTTTAGGATGTCTATTCCAATCTCTTCTTAAAAAATTCATTCCCATTTTTATATTTCCTTTCCAGCTTTATTTGTGATGTAAATTCCGTCTTGAAAAACTCTTCTGTCCTTTTTTCTTAATTGTGTTGCTCTTTCAATAGTGGCTGCAGCTTGCCCTGCTATTTCTTTATTAGTTGATTTTATTGTTATTGTTTCCTTATTGATATTTATTTCAGCACCTTCCTGTATTTTTGTTTTTCTTGGTTTTTTTTCACCTAAAAAGTTCTTTATTGTTACTTCACGTCCAGAAGCTTCAACAGTCATTGGAAAGTGACTTGAACATACCTTTAGAGTATATTCAAATTTCTCCCTAACTCCTTTAATCATGTTTGAAATATGGGCTGCAACTGAATTTGTTATTTTCTTTTCCCTTTTAGTGGATTTTTCTTTTCCAATAACTATCTTATTATCTTTTTTATCAATGTTTACCTTTCTTAAAGAGAATCTCTTGGTGTTTTCTCCTTCAGGGCCTTTTATTGTTATTTGGTTTCCTCCTTCAGCTAAATTAACCTCTACTCCTTCTGGTATTTCAATCTCTTTAAAATAATCCTTTCTCATTTTAATAAAAATAAGCTATTAAAACCCCTCCTATATTTTGTTCTTGAGCTTCTTCATGTGTCATTAATCCTTTATTTGTTGAAATTATAAGTGTTCCAACCTTTCTTCCAGGAAGATATCTTCTTTTGTATTTTTCTATCTTATCTTTTGAAACAGTGAATCTTGGTTTTATTGCTCTGCTTTTATAAACTTCATCAAGATTAATTGTAGCTGATTTTTCTTTTCTATTTATTTTGTACTTTTTTATAGCTCCCTTTTGTTTCATTATTTTCAGAATTTCAATTAATGTATTTGAAACAGTATTAATTTTAACTGTTTCTCTTCCAGCTATTTTAGCATTTTGTATAGCATTCAATCCGTTTGCAACAATATCTCTTCTCATTTTAACTGTATTTTTTAAATCCAATTTCTTCAGCAATTTCTCTGAAGCATTGTCTGCATAAATTTATTCCATATGAACTTATATGTGCTCCATGTCTACCACATCTCTCACATTTTTGACTTGCAATACCTGTTTTTCTTTCTTTTGGTTTGCAATGTTTTATGAATTTCTTTCTTATTTCTGGTTTACTTTCTAATTGTTTTGCTACTTTTCTCCAATCACTTGCTGTCATTTTATTTTTTACCTGAATTTAACGTTATAGTTATCTTCCATAAATTTAATTATTTCTTGCTTTGAAACTCTATGTCTTTTTGGTATTTTTCCTTTTTTATTCTTTTTCAATCCAACTCTCTTACCTGGCCTAGTTATTACCACTGTCACATCAAACCCCATCATACCAATATCTCTTTGATATTCCATTCCAGGGATTTCAATATATTCATTAACACCAAAAGAAAATGTATTTTCACTTACTTGTGATTTTTTTAATGAATAATTAATAGCTGCAAGGAACTTTTTTAACATCTCTTCCTTATTTTTTCTGATTGTAACAATTGCCCCTACTTCTAATTTAGGTCTTATACCTAGTGATGGGATTCTTTTTCTTGTTTTTCTCTTTGAAGGTTTTTTATTTGTGAGTATTTTTAGTAGTTTAACTCCCTTTTCCAAATAATCTGCTGTCCCTCCTATACCCAATATTATTTTTTCTATTTTTATTTCCTTCATTGGGTTTTCTTTATCTGTTTGTTTTTTGTTTTTTTGTGTCATTTTATTACTATTACCTGTTTAATTAAAACATTGATTTTTCCTTCTTCTGTTTTTATATTAACAATCTGGTTTTCTTTGTCAATTTCTTGTATTTTTCCTTTTTTACCTGCGTGTTTTCCTGCAAAAATCCTTATTTCAGAACCTTTCTCAAGTTTTAAAGTGTCTTCTATTTTTTTGTCTTTCAGATTAACTAAAACCGAATCTCCTGTTTTACACTTAATTTTTTGAAAAATATTTCTTCCATCATGAAGATTTAGCTGAATCTTCTTCCCTTTTAACATTGTTTTTCCTGTAACCTTTGTTATTTTTGTATTAGATTCTTTCTCTTTTATTTCTTCAAGAGTGAATTTTCCATTATGTGTAAGTACGACTCTATAATATTTTTTAGATGAAGGCATAGATATAACATCAAATAGTTTTGCAGTATTTCTTACATCTCTTATCTTGCTTTTATTTAATAATACTTTTTGATTTTTGATAGCTCTTTTCACTTCTTTTTTATTTTCTGCTACTTTTAAAACATCTCTAAGTAATATTAACACAGGTATACCCTCTTTAATAGGGCCCAAAGGTGTTACTACAAATTTATTTCCTTTTCTTTCAATAGGCCATGTTACTGGCGCAGCCTGTCTCTTTATATGTTTCATTCTGATTTTTTATTTGATTTATTTTTGGTTTGTTTTTCTTTGTCTTCTTGTTTTTTGGTTTTTTTATTTGATTTGTCTTTTAGTCTTCTTGCATCATCCATATTCAATTCAGTTATTTGTAAGTTTGATGGTTTGAATTTGGCATTTGCTTTTGATCCATCTCTCTTATCAAGATGTATCTTTTCAATTTCTATTTTTCTTTCTGCTGAATTGATGTTTAATACTTTTCCCTTTTTGCCCTTAAATTTTCCTCTCATTATTTTCACATAATCATTTTTTCTTAAAGGCAAACTTCTCTTATTGTGTTTTTTTCTTAATTCTTTGGATATGTTGACTGAAACAAAGTTCTTTCTTAAGTGTAACGGAGCATTTGCTGAGTATTTTCTTTGTTTTCGTGGTTGCTTACTTGATTTCCAGTTTTTACTAAATACTTGTTTCATTTTAATATACTATTGAACCTATTTTTGCAACAGAAGGCCATCTTTCCTGAACTTCTTTTGCAATTGCGCCTTTTATTTGTGTTCCTTTTGGGTTTCCTTTTTCATCCTTAAGTATAACTACTGCATTATCTTCAAATGCAACTCTTTCTCCTGTTAACCTTCTGTAAGGTTTTTTCTGTCTTACAATGACAGCATCAAAAACTTTCCCTTTTACATCTGGGATTCCTCTCTTAACACTGACTTTTACCCAATCAGCTATTTTTGCAGAGGTTTGTTTTCCTTTTTTAGCTCTACTTTTTTTAACTGAAACTATTTTTGCTCTTTTAGCCCCGCTATTGTCTGTAGCAAGGACTATTGCTCCTATATTCAATCCGTGTGTTCCTTTAGCATTTATTGACTTCATTTTGCAAAATTTTCTGCTTTATTTTTTATTTTTTTAATTACCTTGAAATGGATTATTTTACTTAGTGGTCTGCACTCCTGAACCATTATATAATCTCCTTTTTGTATTTCATCTTCCATATTTTTTGGTAATCTGGCATGTACCTTTATTCTTTTTTTTGTATATCTTTCATATTTTCTTACATAAATCATTCTTTCGAATTGTATAGTAACTCTTTGAGGAAATTTTCTCGTTACTGTTCCCTGAAAAATTTTTCCTCTTGTTTTAGTTTTATCTTTTTTAAGATTAATTTCAGATCCAGCTACAGCTGTTCTTTTGCTTTCTGGTTTTTTACTTTGTGTTTTTTTCTTTGCCATTTTGTTCTTTATTGGTTTTTACTTTGTGTGTAGTTTATTCTTTAGTTTAACCTAAAATCTAGGTAAACTTTCTGTTTTCTTTGTTCAGACCTTTGTTCTCTTTTGTGGTTAGACTTGTATAGACTCCTCTTCAAATCCCAGCTCAACCAATAGAGATTTTATCTTATCCCTGTGGTCTCCCTGCAACTCTATAGAGTTGTTCTTATATGTTCCACCGCAAGCAAGCTTTTTTTTCAAGGCTTTTGCGATTTTCTTTATGTCTATACCACTTTCAAACCCACTAACAACAGTAACGATTTTTCCGTATCGCTTTTTGTCTGTTGTTACAGTTATTTTTTGAGAACCTTTTGCAAGGTCTTCCCATTTCATTGCCTTTTTCGGCAATCCTGTTTTTGGATCTATTTCCATGGTTTTATTTTTTCAACTCCTCCTTATTCCCTTCCTTTGAAGGGTTTTTTACTTCAGATTTGTTGATTGTATGTATCTGGGCAATTGTCTTTCTTATATTTTTTACATTGCTTCCTGATTTTCTTGCTTTAACAAGTTCTGTTTTGAGTTCTTTAAGTTTTTTGTTTCTTGCTTTTTTATTCATATTTCTAATTTCTTTGGTTTTCATTTTTTATTTTTTGATTTTTTCTTTGTTTTTTTCTTAACTTCTTTAGTTATTTTTTCTGGTGAATCTAATTTTTCTTTGTTTTCTTTTAATTTATTTATTAACTCTTCATTAATTTCTATCTTATCTACAAGCTCAACATCAGGTCTTAATATGCTTACCTTAACTCCCACTGTTCCTGGTTTTGTCTGAGCAATTGATAATGCATAATCAACAATATTTGAAGTATCTCCTGTTTTCTTTAAATATCCTTGTGAAAATCTCCAAGAGTTTGCTCTTGCACTTGGAACCTTTCCACTAATTCTTATTTCAGCTCCTAATGCTCCTTTATTCATTATCTTTTGAAGTGTTCTATATGCAATAGCTTTGAATTTTAAAGGCCCCATTCTTTCAAGTCCTGTTGCTATTTCATCTGCAATTGTTTGAGCATCAAATTCAGGTATTTGGATTTCATCAATTTCTACATGAGGGTTTTCTAATTTGAATTTTTTCTTTAAGCTTTTGGTGATTTTATCAATACTTTCTCCTCCTCTACCAATAACTAAACCTGGTTTGCTTGTTGATAATACTATTTTTTCTCCTACTGGAGTATATTCAATACCAACTCTGCTTACTTTTCCCATTCCAAGAGATTTTTTTACAAATTCCCTTATTGAAAATTCTTCCTTTTTAAGGTCAACTGTTTTTCTTTCTTCCATTTTTATTCTTTAGTTTTTGTTTTTTGTTTATTTTTCTTGTCTGATTCAAAGCTTTCTTTTGCAATTATTTTTAAATGGGTTCTTTTTCTTTGCCATCTTCCGAATTTTGCCATTGGTCTTTGCCCCATATTTGCTATTGCTGTTTTAATTATTGGTTTTTCCAGACCATTTTCAACAGCATTAGCTCCAAGACTTCTTAATATTCTTTTGAATTCTTTTGCTGCTTTTACTGGATATTTCCCTGACATTATACCTTTTCTATGAGGATACTCTCCTTTCATAGGAACTGCCATTTTTTTGTTAATTACCCTATCTAAATCATTGACAGCTTTTCTTATTTCTTTATTTTTAATAAACTTACATATAGCAGCAGAAACTTTTGTTGATATAGGTATGTCTTTTACATCGACTTTTGCTTCTGTTTTTTTTGGTTTTTTATTTTGTTGTTTTTTTGTTGTAGTCTTTTCTTGTTTATTTTCCTGTGGTTTTTCACTTATTTCCTCTTGTTGTGTTTTTTTTGTTTCCTGATTATCTTTTTGAGGGGCTTTTTTCTGGCTTTGTTGTTGAACCTGCTTTTTAGAAATGTTTGTATCTTGAACTGTCTGATTCTTTTTCTTCATTTCTTTTGAAACAGGTTTTTCTGTATTATAGCTTGCCATTTTTTCTTATTTCTTTGATTTATGCATAGATCCTTTTGTTGCACCTACACCTGCTTTGGTGTGTTTAACTTTTCCTCTTGTATGAGAAAATTCACCAAGTCTATGACCTAACATTTCTTCATTTATTTGTATTGGTAGGAAAGATTTTCCATTATAAATATTAATTTTTAATCCAACCATCTCAGGAACAATAACTATGTCTCTGTGATGTGTTTTTATCTCTTTACCTTTTTTCTTTTTATCCCTTATTACTTTAAGGAAATTTTCAATTTCACTGAAGTTTCTGAGAACATATCTTCTTTCTCTTGAAGGAATGTATTTTGCAAATTCCCTAATACTTAGTTTCTTTAGTTCTTCAAGTGTCTTTCCTCTCAGTGTAAATTGTTTTTTTTGATATTCCATTTTATTTTTTCTTACCTGTTCTCTTTGGCCTTAATAAACCAACCTTTTTACCAGGAGAAGCATTCCTTTTAGCAATCTTGCTTTTAGGATTTTTACCCCTACCAGAACCAAAAGGATGATCAACAGCATTCATTTTTAATGCTCCTGTTCTTGGCCATAATTTACTTTTAGCTTTCATTATTTTATATTTTTTTCCTGCCTTTACTATTGGTTTTTCTAATCTTCCGTGTCCAGCAACTACTCCCACTATTGCTCTTGATTTTTTATTAAATCTTTTTTGTTTTTTTGAGGGAAGTGTTACAACACACTGGTTTCCAATGAATTTTGTAACTGTTGCATATTGCCCTCCTGCTCTTATTAATTGTCCTCCATTACCTGGAACAGATTCAATACAATAAATCTGGGTTTTAATTGGAAATGCATCTAATTGCATAATTTTTCCATTTTCAATTTCTTTTGAATCAAAATCTATTTCTTGATTTTCATACATTCCTTTGTTAGCAGGGATAAAAAAAGACCTTCCATCATTTAAAACTATCTTTGCTATTGGAGCTGTATGTGCAGGAGAGTTAATTATTTTTTTCACTTCTCCTTTTCCTGAAATATTTCTAGGATATCCTAGTTTGTATCTAAATGCTTTACCTTTTACTCTGTAAGTAGATGTTCCTCTTCCACGTCTTTGTTGAATAATTCTTTTTCCCATTTTACATGATTCCTAATTTAGTTGCCACATCCATTGCAGGATAGTCTTTATTTAGCCTTATATATGCGATTTTTTTGTTTCCTCTTGTATTTGTTCTTACTTTTGCAACTTTAACCTCAAACATTTCTTCTATTTCTTTCTTAATCTCATCTTTGTTTTTTCTTGAATCAACCTGAAAAGTAAGTAAATTTTCTGATTCAATCTTCATTACTGCTTTTTCAGTTGCTATTGGTTTCATTTTTTACTTCCTTTAGATTTATTTTCTTCTGGATTATTCTCAAATCTATTTTTTAAATCTTCAATTGCTTTTTCAGTGTAAATTGTTAACCGTCCCATACCACCTTTTGCAAGATCATTAATACCAAGATTTTCAGCTTTTTTAATTTCAAATCTTTTTGATTTTAATTTTTCATTATTCCCTATTACTAATAATAAACCCGCATTTGTCTTGTACCTTCGCCCTCGCAATTTGCCTCTTCCTGGTCTTGTTTTTTTCTTTTTTTCAACAACCTGGTATACTTCATCTCCAAGAATTTTTTTGAAACTTTCTAATATATTTTTTGTCTTTTCTTGTGTTATTTTTGAGTCTACAACAAAGGGAGCATCTACTTTCTTGTCTTTTAATCTTCCATATTTTTCTGAAATTTTTTCTTGATTTGCTGTTGCTGATAATGCAGATTTTATTGCTGTTTTTAATTCTTTTTTATTGATTTTTAATTTGTTTTTCATCCCTTCTGGTCTTGGAGGATGTGACCGCCTACCCCCCTTTGTATTTGGTGAAGTAGCTCCTTCCCAGTTAAATTGCTCTCCTCTTGACATCATTATTTTTCTTGGAACTCTTGACATACCTCTACCATATTGACTTTTCCATACTTTTCTTTTATGAATTAAAATACCACTAGCAGAATATTGTTTTCCTGCCATTGGAGAAGGCCCATATGGTTGTTTAATTTTTTTTGCTTCTAATACTCTTGAAACAATATCTTCTCTGATTTTTTCAGAGAAAAACTCCGGCAGAGTTATACTTCCTTTTTCTTTTCCTTGTAAATCTAAAACTTTTGTTTTCATTTTTTTATCTTAGTTCAATTAATTCATAATTCTTTTTAGTTTGTTTCTTACTCTCTCTAAGAGGAGAAGTTATTATTACTTGTCTTTTTGAAGGCCCTTGTACAGAACCAGTTACAATAATGTAATCAGTTTTAATGTCTCCATAACCTTTAATACCAGTTAAACCCTTTTTCAAATCTTGAGGTTTTCCTAGTGAGATTAATGTTTGGTTATAATGAATTCTTGTATGCATTCCCATTTGTCCTGCCATTGCTGTTCTAAAAGTAACTCTTGCAGGATGCCATGGAGCAAGTGAACCAGGTCTTCTTCTACCTTTTTCTGATTTATGACTCTTTAAGCTTAATCCAAATCTCTTTAAAGGTCCTTGGAAACCCTTACCTCTTGTAATACCTCTTAAGTCAACTAACTGGTTGTTGTCAAAAATATCTGTAACAGAAATCTCTTTTCCTAAATTTTCTTTAATAAAATCAATTTTTTCTTTAACTCCACCTTTATCATGAAGCCCTATTTCAGTTAAATCTGGTTTTTTCTTTAAATTAGTCTTTTTAACCTGGGAATATGCAATTATTGTAACATCATCATAATCTTCTGGATTTATTTTTTCAAATTTTTCTGATGTTTTTTTAGGTAGTTTTATTTTTTTCTTTAATTCTTTTTCAGGATTATTGTTTAGGATTTCTTTAGCAACTTTTTTATTTTTATAAAATCTTGCAGAGAAAATTTTCATTTTAGGACACTCAATTATTGTAACAGGAATTGTAATTCTTTTGTCTTTAGTTCTTGAATCAGGAGTATTATCTTTAACATATGCAGAAGCCATACCTGCTTTATATCCAATAATTCCTTTAAATCCTTTTGAAGAATCAGAGGGTATTATTTTCCAGTTGACACTAGGTAAAAATTTCTCAGCCCTTTTTCTGGGCCAAAACTGCAAACTTCCTTTTCTTGGTGCTTTTCTTCTTGGCATTTCTTATATTTACAAATGCGGAGATTTTCATTTTATTTATTACCCTGGATAGAATAACCTAAAATAATGGGGTTTTTAAAGCTTATTGTTGTTTATTTTTCAATTTTTAGAATCTATTTAGAAAACATTATTTTCCTTATTTATATAAAACCTGTAATAATGATTACACCTTCTATTAATGCACACATTTTCATCTATTATTATGCCTTTATGAGGTTCATGATCACAATAAGGAATATATCTGCCTTTATCATCTTCATAACTAAGTTCTGGAGGTATTTTTAGGACTTTTGATGCAAGGCCATCTCCTCCTTTTTTAGAAATCTTTCTTTCCCATCCTTTTGTCATTTTTTCTTTTTACCTGATTTTTCAAAATCTTTGACTATTTCTTCTAATTTATTTTCCCATTCACCTGATTCAAAAACAATGAAATCTTCACCTTCTTTACTAAAAACTGTTTTTTTCTTAGAAAAAGGAAATAAGGGTTTTTCATAAACCCTCAATCCCTCTATTTCACCAGAACCATCTTCAAAATAAGACCTACACCTTTCAATAACTAATCCCTTTTTTTCATAATTAACCTTATCAAATATTATAAAATAATCTCCACCCAAATCTGAAGGAGGAATATATCTCCCTGTTTTTTCTTTAATTCCTTTTTTATTAAGAATTTCACTTGAAAGATTATAAACTTGTTTTTTATCCATTAAAATTTAAAATAAATGTTATTAATAAATATAATTATTCTTTATTTCATTATTAAAAAACAATAATCTTTAGATTATTTTTCACTTTTAAGTTAATACAAACGAAATATTTAAATAATATTTATTATAAATGTAATAAAGGTAATAAAATGAACAAAAATTATAATTCAAAAAAACAAACATGGAAAGATAAAGAATCTTATCTTATTACTAGAGACAAATTTCAGCCAAGAGTAAGTGATGTTGCGAATGGACAAAAAATAACCCATCCTCTTGATGCACCCTATTTTTGGAAAAAGAATATAGAATTACAAGTTACAAATGATCTAGGTTATACAAAACCTCATCCAAAAAATGGAAAAGAAATTTTCCAAGATGAATTTAATAATTATTTAAAAGAACTTGATGACATTTGTAATAGCCAGTCAGAGGAATCAAAATCTTTTGCAATAAAAAATCTTTTACATGAAACAAAAAACTGGTCTCAGATTGCAGATTATGCAGTTTCTGTTTTTGAAAGAGGCCTTGAGAGAGTATATAATAACATGGAACAGGGAATGAAGGATTTAGAGGAAGAAAAGCAATATTATGAGAGAGAATTAAATTCTCAAGAAGAAAAATATAAAAAAGATATGACAGAAAAAGACAAAGAAATATCTAAACTTAGGAATAAACTCAATAAAAAAGAGAAAAAAGAAAATAAAAAAGGTTTATTTTCAAGATTATTCTAATTTTCTAAAAGGAAAAAATATCATAACAAACCCGAAGAACATTTGTCAGACCCTTTATATAAGAGAATTAATTCTCCTAATTTTAAGCATAATTTTAAAAAAGAATTAGCAAAATTAAAAGTAAATGAAAATCTATATCTATCTTATTTCTCAAAAATAGGGGATGCAGAAAAATTTTTAGATTCTGTATCTAAATCAATTATAGAAAGGAAAGTCTCTAAAGAACACTATAGAACATTCTTAAAATCTTCTCCTAGAGAGATAGCCAAAAGAATCCATTCAGATGAAATATTAAAAGAAAAATATAGAGGACTTTACTTTAAAAAATGCAATCATCCCAATAATCTTGAAATATTAAATTAAAAATTACTATAAATAACAAATAAAACTAAATCTTGACTTCTTTTTCTGTTTTCTTTTCTTTTCCATCAATAACCGCCCCTCTGACTATCTTACCCACCCGTTTAGCTTCTTCTCTCATTTTTTTGAAATCTCCTGATTTTTTTGCTTCTTCAGGGATTTCAAGTTTATCAATATAATAAGTATGTTCAACATTTGCTTGTTTTATATTGTCAATATCATCAACTTCAAATAGAAATTCAGAAGCAAAATTTTTATCTGTTGTTTTTAGTTTACAAAAATCTGGTTTTGGTTTTTCAGCTGTTTTTTTACCTGGTTTTCCTGATTTTGGAGCTTTGGGTTTTATTTTTAATTCATATTTTTTATCTGGTGTTGAAAAACTTAATGCAAAAAAGTTTTTAGGAAGTTTATCAATTAATTCAAGTATCTCATTACCAGACATTTCTTTGTCAATTATATATCTCTTTACACCCTGAAATTGTTTAATATCTTTATACTCAACATAATCCTTTAAATCTAATGTAGAAACAATTGCACCTGTAACAGGGACTTTTTCATCTCCAAGTTTGGAAGCAAGAGTCTTAACCATTTCATTAGCGTATTCTGGTGATGTTGATATAGAGTATTTTCCTGACTGGTTTTTAAAATGAAACATTGCTTTATCTCTAAATTCTCCTTTAGAAAACTTCTGAAACTGCAAATGAACACTTTCATCTACTTTGTCATCAAAAATCTTTTTTATAAAATTCATAATAAACACTTAATCTCTTTAGTTTATAAATTTTTCTTGGAATTTGAATGGAACTACAAGCATGAAAACAAAAGTTTATAAATTTAAATCAATTATTTCTATTAAATAATAAAGGGGTTAATATGGAAAAAAATTATTTTCAAAGAGTAGTTTCTATTGTTATTCTTGCAATCTTAATTGTATTGACTTTCTTTTTATTAAAACCAATATTATTGTCTATTATTTTTGGTATTATACTGGCTTTTTTGTTTTCTCCTCTTTATGACAAGATCAATAAAAAAATAAAATCAAAAAATTTTTCAGCAACAATCCTAACAGTGGTTTTATTAATAATAGTCCTAGTTTTATTGTGGTATCTAACTCCTGTGGTTGTAGACCAATCAATAGAACTTTATATGTCTTCACAAAATATTGATTTTGTTACCCCCTTAAAAACAATTTTTCCCCAAACTTTTTCTTCAGACCAGTTTGCCCAACAAATAGGATCTATTTTACGTTCATCAGTAACCAAGGCAGCTAATTCTCTTATGAACTCTTTTTCAGATGCAGTGATGAATGCAACTACGGCATTATTAAGAATAGTTGTTGTATTTTTTAGTTTTTATTTTGTTTTAAGAGATAAAGATAAAATGCTCATATATATGAGAAGTCTCTCTCCTTTTTCGAAAAAAATGGAAAAGGAATTATTTAGTTCTTCAAAACAAATAACTCTTTCAGTATTATATGGTCAGGTGGTATTGGGTGTTGTTGAAGGTTTGGTTGCAAGTATTGGTTTTTTTGTTTTTGGCGTTGATAATGCAGTTCTTTTGACAGTTATCTCAGTTTTTGCAGGGATTCTTCCTATTATAGGAACTTCAATTGTATGGGGACCTTTAGCTATTTTTATGATACTACAAGGAAATGTTTTTGGTGCTTTAGGGGTTGTTGTTTTTGGAATCCTTGCATGGTCTGTAAATAATCTTGTTAAACCTGTTTTTATTTCAAAAAGAACAAAAGTTAATTCTGCAATAATCTTGGTTTCTATGGTTGGAGGATTATTATTGTTTGGATTATTGGGATTAATTTTGGGTCCTTTGATATTTTCTTATCTAATAATCTTATTAGAAGCCTATAGAAAAAGAGAAGCCCCTTCAATACTTACTGAAGAAGAATCTAAAAAATAAAAGAAAAATTGAAAAACACTAAAAATAAAAAATGAAACTAAAAACCAGAATTATGGATTGGGATGCAGGAATTCCAGTCTCAATGCTTGATGATGATACTGCTAAAAAATTAGGAGCAAGAACAAGGGATAGGATTTCAATAAAAGTAGATTCTAAAGAAATCATGACAATTGTGGATATTGTAGGTAACCTAATAAAGGAACATGAAATAGCCATTTCTAATGAAATAAAACATAAGTTAGGACTAAAAAATAACCAAGAAGTAGATGTTACTCTTGCTATGCCTCCTGAAAGTCTAGAATTTATTAAGAAAAAGTTAAATGGAAAAACATTAACAAAAAAAGAAATAAAAAAAATTCTTGAAGATATAGTTATAAATTCTCTTTCAGAATCAGAGATTTCTTTGTTTGTTTCTGGAATGTATCAAAATGGAATGACATTGCAAGAAACCACATATCTTATTGAAGGAATTGTTGAAACAGGACATAAACTAAAATTAAATAAGAAACTTGTTGTTGATAAACATTCTATAGGAGGTATTCCTGGAAGAGTTTCTCCCATTGTTGTTGCAATATGTGCAGCTGCTGGTTTATATATGCCAAAAACTTCTTCAAGAGCAATCACTACTTCTGCTGGAACTGCAGATGCTATGGAAACTGTGGCAGAAGTAGATTTCTCAACAAAACAAGTTGCAAATATTGTTAATAAGGTGAATGGTTGTGTTGTATGGGGAGGGGGTTTAGAAATGGTTCCTGCAGATAGTAAGATAGTTCAGGTAGAAAAAATGTTAAAAATAGATCCCGAAGCCCAGCTAGTAGCTTCAATAATGTCAAAGAAACTAGCAGCAGGAAGTAATTATATTGTCATACATATTCCCTATGGAAAATATGCAAAAGTAGATAAACAAAAAGCTGAAAGATTAAAAAATAAATTTGAAAAATTAGGAAAACATTTTAATAAAAAAGTAAAATGTATTCTTTCTCATAACAAGGGCCCTTATGGAGATGGTGTAGGACCAACATTGGAAATGATAGACGTTTTAAAAGTATTAGACCCCGATAAAAGAGGTCCTAAAAAACTTGAAAAAAAATCTCTTCAATTAGCAGGAGAACTTCTGGAAATGACAAATAAGGCAAAAAAAGATAAAGGTAAAATAAAGGCAAGAAAAATCCTTTATTCTGGAAAAGCATTTAAAAAATTTAAAGAGATTGTTAAAGCACAAAAAGGAAAGATTGAGGGTTTTGATAAATTAAAACCTGCAAAAAACAAAAAAACCTTTCATTCAGGAAAATCATTTACAATAAAACAAATTGATAATAAATTAATAAATTCCATAGCAAGAGTCGCAGGATGCCCTTCTGACAAAAAATCAGGACTTTATTTACATGTTCATGAAGGAGATAAAGTAAAAAAAGGAGATAAATTAATAACAATCTATTCTGAATCTAAATCAAGGTTAAAACAAGCGCAAAATTATTATTGTAAAGAGAGGCCATTTAAAGAAACCTAAATAAACATTACAACAATTTTTTAAAGTTTGATTTTTTTTATTTAATTATGAATTATACAAAAATGCTTAAACAGTATTTTAAAAAGAATCTAAAAAAGGGGTATACTTCAGAATCTCTTAAATGGGCTTTAATTAACCAGGGATACTCTAAAATACTAGTTGAAAAAGCACTAGAGGCTGCAAATAAAGAAATGTCTGAAAAGGCACCAATTATAAAAGAAAAACCAAGAATTAAATATCAGCTATATGATCAAAACAATAACCCTATTGAAGTGAGGAAAGTGAAAAGAAAATCCAAATTTAAAAAATGGGTGGATAGGATTCTAAGAGATTGATTTTTGATAATATAAATAAGAACAGAAATCTTTAAAATACTAAAATATTTTAGATTTTAGTTCTATAAACAGACAAAAAAGCCTCCGTCCCGGTAATCCTTGATTATCGCAAAAGGAGGTGCTGAACAAGGATAAAAAAGCCTCCGTCGCATAATGGTATTGCACTCGGCTTGAGACCGAGGCCCTTTTGGGCATCCAGGTTCGATTCCTGGCGGGGGCGTTAAAACAAGTTTTCTTTAAGGAAGAAAAAAAGGATTCGAACCTTTGGTTTA
>DATFJM010000064.1:0-2870 GCA_035269225.1 Candidatus Nanoarchaeia archaeon | reverse complement strand
AAATCTTGATTATAAAAATATGCAAAATGACCTTCAAAGATCAGGAGGAAATAATTTAGGGCATTTTATCCATGAAGGAACAATAACAGATGTAAGAGACAGAGAAACAAATACATTTTATATAAAATGCCAGGATAAGCCAGGATGGAATGGAGATTCAGGAAAACAATGGGCAAACAAAAATCCTTATACCCTTATACTCCATGGAACAAGGCCTTTGTTAATCGATGAGGCGACTGTTAATGGAAAAACCAATGGAACAACAATAAAAAACTCTACTGACAACGTAGGAGTTAATTTCAAGATAAAAACATCTTCAGGAGCTAATAATGGAGAGGCAAGATGTTATTATGGGACATCAGAGGGTTCAGAAAATATTATGTTTTATAATGACGGAAGACAGGGATTCAATCATATAAATGAGCAAAAAGGACTTTACTTAAATGAAGGAAACTATACCTATTATTTTGAATGTGAGGACCAAGGGGGGAACATTGCAAAAACAAGCCTTTCTTTTACTATTGATGTAGATACAAAAGCACCCGAGATAATAAGAGCTTATAAAGGAGATGGTTCTTTAAGATTAACAACTAGTGAAGAGGGTGATTGTGTTTATTCTTCTAGTGAAGAAAGGGGCTGCACTTATTCATATGAAGAGGGAATAAAAATGGACAAATCTCTTAATTCAAATGTTCATATGACTGACTGGAATCCTGAAGAAACTTTTTATGTTAAATGCCAGGATAAATATGGAAATAGAGCATTACCAGGAGAATGTTCAATAATAGTGAGACCTTTTGAAATATGAAAATGAAACATAAAAAAGCACAAATGAAGCTTTCTTTTGGAATGATTTTTTCTATAATTCTAATAATCTTTTTTTTAGCTTTTGCTTTTTGGGGGATTAAAAACCTTCTTGAAACAAAGGAAGAAGTACAAATAAAACAATTTGCAGATAAATTAAATGATCATGTTGATGAAATATGGAGATCTACTTCTGGATATAGAGAATATTCTTACAGTCTTCCAGATAAAGTAAATAAAATATGTTTTTTTAATGATGATTCAAAAGATAATTTGAAAGTAATACAAAAAAAGGACAATAGGGATGTTGTCATAGGAAGATACAAAATAAAACATATTAATATAGAAAAAACTACAGGTAGTGGAAATGAAAAATGCATTGAGAACAAAGACAAAGAAATCAACTTGATCCTTAAAAAGCAACAGGCCCTAGTTATAATTAATGAGAAAAAAATTTAGAGAGATCATAATGAATAAAAAAGCTTATTTGGGAATGTCTTTTCAGTGGATATTTGCTTTAATTGTAGGGGCATTTATACTTGTTTTAACAATTTATGGAGTTACAAGATTTACTGAAGTGGAACAGGGAAAGCAAGATATTCAAAAAGCCCAACAACTAGAAAATTTGTTAAATCCTCTTGAAACGAGTTTTGAAACAGCTACAAGTGTTCCCATAACCACCAATGTTATGACTAGAATACAGGTTACTTGTGATTCTTCTGGAGAACTAGGGGAACAAGGAATAAAAATTCAACAAAAAAATCTTAATGAAATACCTGAAGATGCTAATGGGAGATCTGTAAAATCAAAAAATAGATATATATTTTTAAATAAGTCTGTAGAAGGTAAAAAATTCTATATCTTTTCAAAACCATTTAATTTTCCATTCAAAGTAGGAGATTTAATATATATAACTTCTGATAAAAGTCTTTATTGCTTTCAAAACCCTCCTGAAAATGTAAAAAAAGATTTAGATGGAATAAATCAGTCCAATATTATAACTGGTTGTTCTCAAGAAGAACTAGGTTATAGAAATGTAATTAAAGTTTGTTTTATTGAGTCTGGTTCTTCATCCCCTCAAGACTGTGATATAAAAGTATTTAATTACAATGGTGTTAATTCAAAATTAGAAAAAAATAACCAAGAAGTATTTTTTTCTAATGATGCTCTAATGTATGCAGGAATATTTTCAGATGTTGAAAACTATGAATGTCAGTTAAAAAGATTAATTAAAAGGGAACAAAAGCTATCCTCACTATATATTGAAAAATCAAACATGATTTCTCATGTTTGTTCTAATAATGAATTAAAACCATTACTAATAATACTAAAGACAAATTTTGAAAATTATAATAACTCAGGATCATTAAGAAGGTCTAATAATCTTGTAGAAGAAATAAAAAACAAAAATGAAGGTTCATGGGAATGTAGGCTATGGTAGTAAATCTTTCAAAAAGATTTAGAGCAAACCAGAACTTGCCAAGAGTAAATCTTTCAAAAATGGTCTTTTTGGAAAAAAGATACAGTGCAAAAAAATGGAAAGAGTTGAGTCTTTTTGGAAAAAAGATACAGTGCAAAAATGGTAGAAAAAGAAAGGATAAAGAGAAAAAATAAGAAAGCACAAATGAAAATACAGCAAACTGCTTTTGTTTTAATTGCTATTACACTATTTTTTGCATTAATTGGAATGTTTTTCTTAAATTATAAAATGTCACAAATGAAGGAATCTGCAAACTTTTTAAAAGAACAAGAAGCAAAAAAGTTAGTTTCTAAACTAGCTAATTCTCCTGAATTCTCCTGTGGGAGTTCATTTGAAGGTGAAAAAAGAGGAGATTGTGTTGATTTTGATAAAATAATGGCACTAAAGAAAAATCCTAGTTATTATAATGAATTATGGGATGTTGAAGGAATTGAAATAAAAAAAATATACCCTTCGAAAAATAAAAATATTGAATGTAATGAATCTAATTATCCTGATTGTAATAAAATAACAATAATTGCTAGCAATAGAACAGGGAAAAGTGCCTATGTCTCATTATGTAGGAAAGCTGATTTAGGGATATACA
>DATFJM010000063.1:0-9581 GCA_035269225.1 Candidatus Nanoarchaeia archaeon | reverse complement strand
ATAATTCCTAATGCAGATGGAAGTGCAAAATATAAATCAGGAGACACAATTGCTGTGGCTGCTGTTTATGGTCCCAAAAAAATGCATCCCCAACATCAACAGGACCCTGAGAAGGGTGTTTTAAGATGCACTTATAATATGAATTCTTTTTCAGTAGATGATAGAATAAGACCTGCACCTTCAAGAAGAAGCAAGGAAATAAGTCAAATAGTTGAATGGGCTTTAGAACCTGTTTTATTAATAGATGATTTTCCTAATACAGTTATTGATGTTCATGTTAATATAATTCAAGCTGATGCAGGAACAAGGTGTGCTGCAATAAATGCTGCTTCAATGGCTCTAGCACATGCAGGAATTCCAATGAAAGATATGGTTTCAAGTATTGCTGCTGGTAAATTAGATAAAACAGTTGTGATGGATTTAAATAAGGAAGAAGAAGATTTTGAAGAGGGTGAAGGACCTACAGATATTCCAATTTCACTAACACAAAAAGGAGAAATAACACATTTGCAATTAGATGGTAAAATTTCAAAAGAACAATTAAAAGAAGCAATAGAAATGTCTAAAAAAGTATGTAAAGATATTTATAAAGAACAGAGAAGGGCATTAAAAGACTTTGTAAAACAGGAAGAGTAAAATGGATGAAGAAAAAACACCCAAGATAACAGCAGAAAGAATAAAGAAATATTTGGAGAATGGTAAAAGGTTTGATGAAAGAAAACTAGATGAATTTAGGGAACTAACTATTGAAACAGGTGTTTCAAAAAAAGCAGAAGGTTCTGTTAAAGTTAAATTAGGTAAAACAGAGGTAATTGTAGGAGTAAAAATGGCTGTTGGAGAGCCATATCCTGATAGTGGAGATAAGGGTAATTTAATGGTTACAGCTGAATTATTACCTCTAAGTTCAGGGAGAATAGAATTAGGTCCTCCAAAAATAGATTCTATTGAACTTGGAAGAGTAATTGATAGAGGAATAAGAGAAAGTGGTTTTTTAGACATGGAAAAATTGTGTATTAAAGAAAATGAAAAAGTATGGACTCTTTTTGTTGATATTTATTCTATTAATGATGATGGAAATTTATTAGATGCTGCTGGAATTGGGGCTTACACAGCTCTTAAATTGGCAAAAATTCCAAAATATGATGAAAAAGAAGACAAGGTTCTTTATGGTGAACCAGATAAGGATTTACCTTTAACTGACAAGAATCCAATTGTAACAACAATATACAAAATAGGAAATAGCTTAGTTGTTGATCCTACTAGGGAAGAAGAAGATGTTGCAGAAGCAAGGATTACAATAGGGAGCTCAGACAAATCAATTTCTTCAATACAAAAAGGAGGTTCAGAACCATTTACAACAGAGGAAATAAGTAATGCTTTAGATATAGCTGAAAATAAATGGACCGAATTATTTAAAAACCTAGATAAGCAATTAAAAAAGCAAAAGTAAATGCTTTTTGAGCATCTCTAAATTTATAAAATGGCTGAAGAGAAGACACAAAAAATAAAACCTGAAGATTTTTCAAGGTATGAAAGGGCAAGAATTATTGGAGCCAGGGGTTTACAAATAGCTATGAATGCTCCTTTATTAATGAAGATTAAACAAGAGGACTTAGAAAAAATAAAATTTGATGCTTTAAAAATAGCTGAAATTGAATTGAATTCTGGTGCATTACCTATTTCAGTTAAGAAACCATATCCAGATAGAAAAGACGAACCCTTAAGAAAGCCTTCTGGTAAAAAAATTCATACAAAAGAAATGGAAGAACTTGAAGTACAAGAAGAGGAAGAAATAGCTAAAGAAGGCGAGATTATGGAATTAGCTAATCCAGAAGATGAAAGAGAAGAATCAGAAGAGTCTGATTATTAATATTTTTTATTCCAATGCATTTAATCCAATTCTTCACAATATAAATTAGAAGATAAGTTGATAAGGCAGAGTAAGAGAACTTTATATTAAAATGCTAATGTAGGTAGTTAAGGAAAAGGGTATTAGTTTATAAAAGGAATAAGAAAAAGATTATACTTATGCTCCTGTTCATTTTATAAGATATGATGATTAGAATTTTGATTCATATTTTTAAATTACAAAATACTTTTAAACTATTTAGTTTTATTTAGAATATGGTAAAAATAAAGAGTGTTGATGCTAAAGCAATAGAAGATTCTAGAGGAGATAAGACCATTTTTGTTACAATTAAGACAGATAAAGGAAAAAAGTTTTCTTCTTCTGCACCAAATGGAAAATCTAGGGGGCGGAATGAAGTTAAGATTTATAAAAAATCTCTAGAAGAAGATATTAAAAACCTTAGAAAGGTTGGAGATTATCTTTCTGAAGAAATTCTTGAAGTTTTTGATGATTTAAGACATGTAGAGGATGTTGTAAGAGAAAATGTAGGGGGGAATACAATTCTTGCTTTGGAATATGCAGTTTTAAAAGCAATTGCAGATGAGCAAAATAAACCTATATGGAATATTTTAAATTCTTCTTTTCTAAATCTTCAAGCAGAGAAAATGAAATTTCCCAGACTTGTTGGAAATTGTATTGGTGGAGGAGAACACTCAAAAGATTTAGAGGGTTTAAAACCTGATTTTCAGGAATTTTTACTTATTCCAAAATCTAATTCACCTGAAAAAGCATATAATCAAAACAAAAAAAATAAAGACAATGTAAAAGATTTTCTCATTAAAACAGATAAGAATTTTAAAAAACAACAAAATGATGAAAATGCCTGGCAAGTTTCTTTAAACCAAAAACAGATATTGGATTTATTAAAAAAGACTAAAACCCCCCTAGGCGTTGACATAGCTGCTTCTTCTTTTTATAAAAGAAAAAAATATAATTATAGGAATCCATTAATCAAAAGAACTCCTGAAGAACAGTTAGTTTATCTTGAAAATCTAATTAAGAATACTGGTTTATTTTATATAGAAGACCCCTTTCAGGAAGAGGATTTTGAAAGTCATTCCAAACTTCTTGAAAGATTTCCTGGTTCTTTAGTTGTTGGAGATGATTTAACTGTAACAAACCCCAAGAGGCTTAAAAAAGCAATAAAGAATAAAAGTATTAATGCTTTAATTGTAAAACCAAATCAATGCGGCTCTCTTTTAACTGTTAGAGAAGTCTGTGAAATTGCCCAAGAGGCAGGGATTAAAACTGTTTTTTCTCATAGAAGCGGTGAAACTGATGAAGACATTCTTGCTGATATTGCTTTTGGTTTTCAGGGAGATTTTCTTAAATCAGGAATAACAGGAAAAGAAAGGGAAAGAAAATTGTTGAGATTAATAGATATAGAAAAATCAATTAAGGAATAAAATGACTAATAGTGAAATAAGAAATCTTGAATTGGATTTGATAAAAAAAGAAGAAAATATTTTATTTTCTTCTGATAATCCTAGGGCCCAAATAAGAGAAATAGGAACAGAAGAAGTTAGGTATTATGATTCATATTTGGGAAAAATAGAAACATACAAGTTTTTTGATAATTCAAATGGGGACTCAAAAGAAGTTATTGCAACTAACGACACAAATATAAATAAAGAAAGGAGAGATTTTTATAAGCAAAGAGTTGTTCCTATAAGGGCTTTTTCTAAAGAGAAAGCAAATAAATTATTAAAAATTGCTGATGAATTAAGTAGGGAAAGTTAAAATGCCAAGGAAAAACATAAGGGATATTTTGGGATTAGAGAAAGGAGAATCCTTAATTAGGGAAGATTTTAATGAGAGAGAATTTGAAAAGAGAATGAAAAAAGTTGCAGAATATCAAAAAATTTGTCAAGAAAGAAAAAAAGTAGATTGGAATAAATTAAGTAAAATACATTTTCTTCCTGCAAATTTATGGGTTCACAGATTTTATGATCAAAAAAGGTCTCAAAATTATTCTGAAAGAGTAAGGGGTTTTTTAGAAAGTGCGAGAGAATCTTTTAATAATATAAGAGATTATTTTTCAGGAAAATAAAAAATTAACATAGGGTTTTTAATAAAAATTTAAAAGTAGAAAAATCTAAAAATAAGGAAAAGAGCAATAGAAGAGAATTTTCACTAAGTGAGTTGGAAAAAGAAGTTTCTTGGGGTGGATTGAGGAGAAAAAGAGAGATTTGTGAGAAAAAAGGACATAAATATGATAAAAAAACAGAATATTTTTCTTCAGGAGCAGGAGGAACAAACATTAATGGTCATTGTTCGAGATGTGGAATGATTTACAGTAGATATATGGATTCACATGATATAGGGGAGTTTGATGATACAATGAGTGGAAGTTTTGATATTTAGAAATTTTTTAAGAATAGAAAAGCTTTAAAAATGTACTTTTCTGTAAATTCCTATACAAAAAATAATAAAATGGTAGAAAAAGATAAAAAACAAGAAACTGAAGAGAAAGAAGAAGTTCAGCAAGAGAAAGCTGAAGAGAAAACAGAAGATAAAAAAGAATCTGAAAAAGAAGACAAGGAATTAGAGGACAAGGAAAAGGGAGAGGAAAAAAATTCAAAAGAAAATACTGAATCAGAAATTAAAGAAGAAGAAGAAGCTGAAAAAGAATCTCTTGATGAAGAAAAAGCAAAGGAATTAGAAGAAAAAAGAAAAAAAATAAAAGAAAAAGCTGAACAATTAAAACAAGAAAAAGTACAATCAACAGCTCAGGTAGAAGAACTTAAAAAAGAAATTAAGGGTAAAAAAGAAGAGATGCTTGTTCCTTTAGAAGAATATGTTAAATCAGGGATTTATTTGGGAACAAGAGTAGTCACACCAAATATGAGGCAATATGTTTATAGAAGAAGAGCTGATGGGTTGGCTATTTTTAATACAGATTTAATTGACGAAAAACTTAAAGAAGCAGCAGAATATTTATCAAGATTTAATCCTGAAGATGTTATTGTTGTTTGTAAACGAGAGGCAGGCTGGAGAGTAGTAGAAAAGTTTGCAGAATTAACTGGTGCAAGAGCATTTACTAAAAAGTATCCAGCAGGGATTTTAACTAATACATCTCTTCCGGATTTTTTTGAAAATGAACTAACAATTGTAACTGACGCATGGATTGATAAAAATGCTTTAAGAGATACACTAAGAGTTAATAAAAATGTTTTAATGGTTTGTGATACAAATAATTTTGCAAAAGATGCAGATCAAATAATATTGGGTAATAATAAAAGTCCAAGAAGCCTTGGTTTAATTTACTATATTTTAACAAGAGAATATCTAAAAGCTCTTGGAAAAGACACAAGCAATGTTCCTGATTTAGAGTGGTGGACAGGCGAATTACAAAACTCTGATTTAACTGAAAAAGAAGCAAAGCAAAAGTCCAGGATGAGAGGAGCTAAGCACGGGGTTTAATTCTTTAATATACCTGAAAAATACGATAAATATTCAAAAAATATTTCAACATAAAAAATGAGTTTATTCTTGAGAGAGTAAGAAATTACATTACTCAAATTTGTAATTATTTTTATATTAATAAAGAAATCAGAAGATTTTTTGAAGCTTGGTTAGTTTTATCCTGAATCTCTTAAATAGTTTTTTACAATAATCCTTATAAATTAATCTAGTTTTTCTTTTTTATGGATGAATTAGAAAAAAGAGCTAAAGAAGTATTGGATTTATTGGATTTTAGTAAAAATTATATGTATTTTGCTCATCAGGCAGATATAGCTAATACCTTTAAGGAAGAAGAATTTATTTCTGTTTTAGATAGTTCTTTTTCTGAATTTAAAATTTATAATCCATTTCAAAAACATAATCAGGAAAATTATCAGTTGTGGAAAAAAGAAAAAGGAAATGGAATGGAATATTATTATGAAGTAATTCTTCCAAATATGGAAGCAGGAGTTTATCTTGCCTTCAAAGATAAAAAAATAGGAGCAGGAGCTTTTCATGAAGCAGAGTATTTAATTGATAAAGGAAAACCAGTTTGGGAGATTGATTGGAATTTTGATTTAGAAAAAATTAATTCTATGGATTATTCCCGTTATCTCACTCCTGATGAAACTCGTGAAAGATATAAGTAGAAAGTTTTTTTAATGTGTATTCATAATTATTTTATATGGGATGTAGAAACAAAAAAGAATGTGAAGATTGTATGAAGTATAGGAAAAAGATAAATGCTCCTACTATGGCTTATAAAACAGTTTATGGAGAATATCCTGAAGAACCAATAAGAGGGAGAACAAATTATCCTAAAAAAACTTGGAAAGGAATAGATGTAGATGAAAATCTCAAGGAGGAATGGCTTGAAAAATTAAATTCTTTAGATGTTGAAATAAAATCTACTGAAGAAGGGAAAGGCGGTGAAAGAGTAGCTTTTGTTATTTTTAGGATGCCTAAAGATAAAGATAATTTATATAAAAAAGTTGAAGAGAATTTAAAACAAGAAGAAGATTTATATGTTTCTTCTGATTTTGGATTAGAAAATAGACCAAGAATTTGTGTTGCTAAAGATATTAAGGTAGGAGATCCTGGATGGGAGAAATGGTGGTCTTCACTTCCTGAAAAAATTGAGAGGGCTTATAAAAAAGCTGTTAAGTCAGAGTAAATTAGTATATTCTTGTTCTCTCTTCTTCATTGTCTTTGATTTCTATTGTTTTTGAAGGAATTACTTTTTCTCTTTTTCCTTTATTTAATAATTCACAGTTTTGCATTGCTTTATTTTGTTTTTTATATCTAAAAAAATTTGATTGATAATATTTTCCTTCAGGACCAGTATTAAACCTTTCTCTATAACTCTCCCATTTAGCAAATCCTATAAAACGGTTTCTCAACTTTTGAATTTCATGGATCTGGGTGTTTCCTTGTTCATCTGTTTTTTCTTTTACTCTAAACTTTTGGTCAATTGTATTTACCATGTTTTTTTAAAAACAAATAGGATTTTTTATTTTTTTATATTTTAGAAAATATAGTTTATTATCCAACCTTGAAAAACAACCAGGATTTTTCTTTTTGTTCTTTTGTAGAACCATATTTTGTTTTTACTAAAACATATTTTCCTTCTAGTTTCTTACCTTTCAATTTGAATTCTATTTTTTTGTCTTTCTGATGTTCAATTAATTCATAATCTCCTTTATCCCAAATTTCAACTTCTCCCGCCCCGTAATGTCCTTCTGGTATCCGCCCCTGAAATTTTGCATATTCTAATGGATGATCTTCTGTTTGTATTGCAAGCCTTTTTGTTCCTTTTTGTTTTGGAGGTTTTTTAGGAACAGCCCATGATTTTAAAACACCATTCATTTCTAAACGAAGGTCATAATGTAAATTAGTAGCATCATGTTTTTGAATTACAAAAATGGATTCTTTGCTTTTTGATTTCCTTTTTTTCTTAGACTTTGGCTTAGGTTCATTTGATTCAGAAAGATTTCTTTTATTTTTGTATTCTTTTAGGGATTTTAGAGATTTTGATGATTTTGACATATATAATTTAAGATAATCAAACTTTTAAATATAATCATCTAAGTATTTTTATGAATCCACAGGTTGAAGATTTTGAAAAAGAATTTTATTTACAGGAAAGAGACAATTTAGAAAAAGAGATTTATTTGACCTGTCCTGTTAGAAAAGCTACATACGAGGATAAATTATTTCTTGCAGGTTATGTTAATGAATTAGAAAAATCAGGAACAGGGGTTTATTATCCCGGGTGGGATACAAACCAGAATGATGATTCTATAGGGGATAAGATTTGTTCAAGAAATAAACAAGGAATTCTTAGTGCAAAACAAGGTATACATAAATATTTTAGCGGAACGAGTGAAGGTTCTATGTTTGACGACGGTATGGCTTTCATGGCAGATAAACCTATGAAACTTATAAATAAAGATAAAATAGGAGAATCCCATAAGGATGTTAAGAGTTTTATTAATGGTTATTGTTTTGATAAAAAAGATGATAGATATAAAAAAATGTTGGATAGAAAAGAAGAAATAAAAAATAAAGATTTTATTGAATATCAGTATTGGGGAAAGACACCTCAATTTTTATTTGATTTTGGTATGAGTTTTATGGCAGATAAACCTATTAAACTTCTAAATAAAAAGATGATTTTACCTACAAAAAGTAAGAGTTTTGAGAATCTTCTTTTGGAATTAGATAAAAGATCTAATTCTTTATAACATCACTAAAATAAAAAATATTAAATAAATAGATCATTATTTTTTATTATGGATTTAAAGGACAGGGTTGTTTTAATTACAGGAAGTAGTCAGGGAATTGGCAAAGAAACTGCTTTAGAATTTGCTAAACAAGGAGCAAATGTTGTAATTACATATAATAAAAATAAAAAACAAGCAGAAGAAATTTTTAAAGAGTGTAATAAACTAAAAGAAGCTTTTTTAGTTCAATTAGATGTGACAGACAGTGATTCTATTAAAAAATGTATTGAAAAAGTAATAGATAAATTTGGAGCTATAGATATTTTAATTAATAATGCAGGTGTTGCAGTATGGAAAAATTTTAGTGAACAGTCAGATGAAGATATAGAAAAACAAATAGATGTTAATTTAAAGGGATTAATTAAAATAACTAAACAGGTTTTACCTTATTTAAAAGCTCAAGGAGAAGGCATTGTGATAAATATTGGGAGCGGAGCAGGTAAAACAGGTATTGGAGGGTTAAGTGTCTATTCTTCTACTAAATTTGCAGTGAGGGGTTTAACACAGGCTTTAGAAGATGAATTTACAGAATCTTCTTCTAGTTTAAGGTTTTATACAATTAATCCTGGGATGACTTCTACAAAAATGACAGATTTTAGTGGGATTTCTCCAAAAAAAGTTGCTGAAGTTATTGTAAATACAGCAAAAGAAAATATAAATAAGAATTCTGGAGAAGATATAGATGTCTGGGATTATGCATGATTTCTTAACTATACAGTGAAAGTTTCGAAACATTTATAAATAGCAAACAAGTTAATTTCTTAATATTAAAATGGATGAGTGCCTTAATAACACATGCTTCACGGTTAAGGTATGATGTATGTAGAAGGAGTCATCCAAGTTGTAGTTCTATTCTCCCTGTGAAAATCAGGGATGATGAATTCATAATTTAACAGCCAATAGTTAGGAGAGTGTGAAGTGTTCTTTCTTATTTCTTACAGGAAAGAATGCGCTGAGATACTGGTTAGGATCAGTATTGATGAAGTTAAATCCAGTTGATCCTGCTGGAGGCTGCGGCTCTCTGACTTGCACTAAGACATGCAAGTTTTTTTGTTTCTTCGGATTCAGAGAAGCGAACTGCTCAGTAACACGTAGCTAACCTACCCTTAAGTCAGGCATAACCTCGGGAAACTGAGGCTAATACCTGATAGGAGACTTACCCTGGAACGATTTGTCTCTTAAACTCGAGCTTAAGGATGGGGCTGCGGCGGATTAGGTTGTTGGCGGGGTAATAGCCCACCAAGCCAAAGATCCGTAAGGGCTCTTAGCGGAGAAGCCCTGAGAGGGAATCTGAGACACTATTCCCAGCCCTACGGGGTGCAGCAGTTAGGAATCTTCTGCAATGCGCGAAAGCGTGACAGAGTGAGTCAGAGTGTCTGCCATTAGGTGGACTTTTGTGGAATGTAAAGAGTTCTACGAATAAGGACTGGGTAAGACTAGTGCCA